>JAYUWF010000247.1:0-13544 GCA_043753685.1 Herminiimonas sp. | reverse complement strand
AGCCGACCTGCGGCGTATGCAAGACGAATTGGCGGCCCGGCAGGCCGGTGACGATGAAGGGCGGCTTGTCCAGTCCGACGAATTCATCCGTTTCCTGTTCCGACTTGCCGACGTCGACGCCGATGTACGAACCGGACAGCAGGGTGCTGAGGCCGGAGATGCCGCCGGCCCCGATGCGCGGGCGAACCACCCAGAATCGCGTGTCGTCATGCAAAAAGCTGCTGGCGCCCTTGGTCAGCTGCGCCTTGACCAGCACTTCGCTGCGGTCGCGCGAGAGCGAGATACTCTTGACGTCGCCGATGTCGACTTCCTTGTACTTGATCTTGGTTTTTCCCGCTTCCAGGCCTTCGGCGTTCTTGAAGCGAATCGTGATCGTCGGCCCGCGCGAGAGCACTGCGTTCAGCACGATCCAGCCGCCGATCAGCGCTGCCATCACCGGAATCAGCCAGACCACCCAGGGCGACCAGTGCCAGCGCGGCGCCACGCGCGAGCGTACCGTGCCGGGCGGCAGCGCCAGCGGAATTTCGCTCAACGGTTCCGACGGCTCGCCCGACGCAGCCGGCGCGGCCGATGTGGCCGATGTAGCGCCATCGGCCTCGGATGCATGCTCCGCCGCGGCCGTCGCAACCGCTGCGGTGGCAGCGGAGTCGGGCAGGCCAGGCGCAGCCTGATCCGCCGGCGCGCCGGTTGGTGACAGCTTTTTATCGTCCAACGTAATTCTCCACATGGTCCCAGATAAGGCGCGGGTCGAAGCTCCTCGCGGCCGCGAGGGTCAGGACAACGACCGCACCGAACGCCGCGGCGCCCGGCCCGGCGACAATTGCCGCAAATGATTTGATCTGGACCAGGGCGACCAGGAGCGCCACCACGTAGATGTCGAGCATCGACCAGCGGCCGATGACTTCGATCAGACGGTAAAGGCGGGTTCGCTGCAGCGGCTGGAAAGCCGACCGGCGTTGCACCGAAAGGGCCAGCGCGGTCAGTGCCAGCAGCTTAAACAACGGCACCACGATGCTGGCCACGAACACCAGCAGGGCCAATGGCCATGAGCCCGACACCCACAAAAACACCACACCGCTCAGGATCGTGTCGTCCTGGACGCCGAACAGCGACCGGGTCTCCATGATGGGTAACAGGTTTGCCGGAATGTAGAGCAGGTAAGCGGACAGTAACAGGGACCAGGTCCGGCGGATGCTGTCGGGATGGCGAAAATGCAGCGCCGCGTCGCAGCGCGGGCAAACACCGACGGCTGCATCCATCGCCGGCGCAGGCGCCATGGGTGAGGGGGCGGGCGGCCTGCACAGTAACTCGCAGGCGTCGCACGACAGCAGCCCCTCATGCGCCGCCATGCGGTGCTCGATCACGAGACTTGCTCGACACGCGACCAGAAGTCGCGCGCATTGAATGCATGCGCGGTGGCCGACATGAGCAGCATCAAGCCCGCGAACGACCACACCGCCACGCCCGGCTCGACGGTGGCAAAGTGGGCCAGTTTGACCACCGAGACCAGCACACCCAGCATGAACACTTCGACCATCCCCCAGGGACGGACGAACTGCACGAAGCGGAACACGGCGTTGAGTCCCGCCGGCCGCACCCCGAGCCGCAGCGGCAGCAGGAGATACAGCATGGTCAGCAATTCGACGGCCGGCACCAACAGCGTGGTGACGAGCACCAGCAGGGCGACCGGCCAGATCTCCTGCTCATAAAGGGTCACCACGGCGCCCAGCAGACTGGTGGTGGTCCGGCCGCCCTGGAGCTCGAGGCCGATCAGCGGAAAGCCATTGGCCAAACAAAACAGCACGATGCTGGCAAGCGTGCACGCCAGGGATCGGTCCAGGCTGTTGGGCGAATTGCGATACAGGTGGGCGCCGCAACGACGGCACAGCGCCACGCCATTCGGGCGCAGCAAGGCTTCCTGCTGCAAGAGATCGCATTCCCGGCAAACGACCAGGGCGGTCGCTCGGGGGAACGGTTCGGTGGCGGGAATCATCGATCGATACTAGGCGGTCTGATAACGATACGGTCTCATTCGCAAATTGGGCGCCTGGACAGGCAATCGTTCGTCAAGAACATGCCCATGCGAACGTTCATCGACACGGCGATCTGAACTCGTAGGGCCGATGCCGCACGATCCAGCCCGCCAGAACCGCAGGAAACCGGCATCTGCAAAATGCCGGAGCTCGAGTCAAGCGTTGCAACTGTAGTACAAAAGCAAGCTTTTGTGTATGCCGCGCCAGGTGCGGGAATCGGGGGAAACGGACATTTCAACTTAGCTGTAACACTAAAAAACCGCATAATTAGCATTATGTAAAATAAAGGAAGCCAATTTTAAGAGCCCATTTATCGTCCCGCGATATTCGACCTGGTCAAACCTTTCACCCCGGTCTCTGTCACACTCGATGGTTTCGTCACTCTTCCCATACAAATGACCGATCTCAGTGCACCCCCACGGCACGATCGCCCCACGGCGGCTCCGGAGCGGCCGCGCCAGTGCATGGCGCCCTTCGAAAGCGTGGCCCTGCTGTTACAAGGCGGAGGCGCCCTCGGCGCCTACCAGGCTGGCGTCTATGAAAAACTGTTCGAGTCGGAGATCCATCCGACCTGGGTCGCGGGCATTTCGATTGGCGCCATCAACAGCGCCATCATCGCCGGCAATGCGGTGCAGGATCGGGTTGCAAAATTGCGCAGCTTTTGGGAACAGGTCACCAGCGCCAGCAACAACACCTGGAGCAATTACCTCGACGCGATTACCCTCAACGACACGATGCGTTCATGGGTCAACCAGATGTCGGCGGGCCAGATCATGGCAAAGGGTGCGCCCGGCTTTTTCGAACCCCGCTACCCACCACCCTACCTCGTGCCCGGCACCGGCGCGACCAGTTACTACGACACCAGCGCCTTGAAATCCACGCTCGAGCGGCTGATCGATTTCGATCGTATCAACGCCGACGAAATCCGCTTCAGCGTCGGCGCAGTCAATGTCCGCACCGGTAACTTCGCTTACTTCGACAACCTGACCGATGAAATCCGGGCCGAGCACATCATGGCCAGTGGCGCCCTGCCGCCAGCCTTCGATGCCGTCGAAATCGATGGTGAATTTTACTGGGATGGCGGGCTGGTCTCCAACACACCGCTGGACTGGGTGCTGTCATCGCACTCGCGGCTCGACACGCTGGTGCTGCAGGTCGATTTGTGGAGCGCACGCGGTACGCTGCCGCGGGACCTGAGCGAAGTCGCCGTGCGGATGAAGGAAGTGCAGTTTTCCAGCCGCACAAGGGCTGCCACCGACGCTTTCGTCAAGTCGCATGCCTTGCGATGTGCCTTCAACGAGTTGCTCAAGCAGATGCCGTCCAAGCTGGCGAAATCCGAACCGGCCAGACTGCTGGCGGCCGAGGCCGACCCTGCCCTCTACAACCTGGTGCAGCTGATCTACCGCTCGGCGACGTATGAAGGGCAGTCGAAGGATTTCGAGTTTTCCCGGCGGACGATGGAAGAACACTGGCGCGCCGGTTACGAAGATGCCGCCCTCACCTTGTCGCACCAGGAAATCCTCACCCTGCCTTCGGCCGAGCAAGGCATTGCGGTGTACGATTTTCTGAGCAAGACGCCGGTAAGGTGACGTCGTATTGCGCCACATGGCATCCCCATCGGCGCAAGTCGGTCAGTGCGAATGCCGGTCCCTGAGCTCGGCCGTCACCCGTTTTGCGACGAAGACATACAAGTAATCCTGCACCCGGGCGCGGCGCTTGAGCTCGGCCAGAATGCGTTCGTAGCACTGTGCGACTTCAGGGATCGGCCACCCGTTATCGTGCGCAATGCCCGCAATTTCCGCAAGATGGAAGGCACGCTCGCTGTCGTTGGCGTAGGGGCGCACCTGCTGCCTCAACGCAGCAGGAATTGGCACGGTCAGGTCGATATACATATGCATCCAGGAAGAGTGCCGATCCAATCGACGTCAGTCTGCGATTCCAACCAATCCCGATCGACTCCGATGATCAATGACTGCTCTACCGCGAAGCGCTTCGCTGCGGCGCCGGAATCGACTTGAATCGTTTCCAGTGGCTGACCAACGCCGGATCGTCCTGATCAAGCCGACAGGTCAGATAACCCCAGATGCAGGCGGCTTCGACCCGTATTTGTGGCTGCGACGCTTCGAGCTCACGCAAGAGATTTTTCGCCACCGCTGCATCGTTGAGCAAACCCAGTTCGTCTTGCAGAAGGGCTAGCGACCTGACATACCGCCGCACTGCTTTTTCGGGAAACAGCGACGCAAAGAATTCCGTTGCATAGCGAGCCCGCTTGGCGGCGATCCGCAACCGGTGCCGGGTCGCGGGATCGGCGCCATGCAGATGTCGGCCGCGCTTCATCAGGCGCTGGCGCTGACGTCGCAAGACATCGTCGGCAAATCCTGCCACGGTACGGTTCAGTCGATCATGCTCTACCGGCGCACGGTCCTTGTTCCACTGCGCCCCCTGGATCCAGCTGCACAGTGTCAGGAGCAGTCGCGTGTAGCGTGGCGAGCCCACGCCATTGGCCACGCGCTCATGCTGTATCCGGATTTCATTCTGTGCAGCGTCAAGAACCGGCTGAAGGATCTCGCCGCCGCCGACCATGCCGTGCAGCCCCGGCAAGGTCGACCCGTGCAGCACATCCCAATCACGTGCAGGGCCCAGCACGCTGCCGAGCCAGAGCAATTCTTCCTGGATGGACTCGGGACAAGGAATGAGTGGCTCGAACAGGGTGAACGCCGAGCGCAAGCGTCGCAAACCCACCCGCATCTGATGCAGGCTGTCGATATCCTGACGCAGCGTCACGCCAGGCTGATTCGCCTGAATCTGTTCCACGCAGTTCATGACGATCGCCTGGAATGCTTTGCCGATCGACATGCGCGGCGAAAGTCGAAGCGCGCTGGCCTTGACCGCTGCCCATGTATCAGTCCCGGCCATTTCATAGCCGCGGTCGGCCTTGC
This sequence comes from Herminiimonas sp., assembly GCA_043753685.1. Taxonomy (GTDB): domain Bacteria; phylum Pseudomonadota; class Gammaproteobacteria; order Burkholderiales; family Burkholderiaceae_D; genus JANXSS01. Next base: position 8,572 of record JAYUWF010000247.1, on the reverse strand, counting down.
TGAGATTACCGATTTGCATCGGCACGTCGCTTTGCAATTCGAGCGCCAGGTCGAACAGGCGCGCCGGGTCACCCGACTTGAGCTCCAGCTCGAGTTCGCTCACCGGCGTGTTGCCGTGACGCGAATCGATGCTGCCCTGGTCGATCGCACACTCGACCTCGTCGCCGGTAGGCAGACGCAGATCCCAGACGGTGCGCTGGACACTCGTCGTGAAGGCAGGTACCAGTTCACCGCGCTTGCGCAAATCCTTGATCAATCTGGCGAACTGACTTTTCGGATCAATCTGGCGCCGCAGGACTTCCAGGTCTGGCGTCGGTCCAGCAACTTTCGACTCCCACTCATTGCGCTGGTGCAGACCGGCCACGACAGTGCCACCGGCTTTCAGTGTCTGAATCCAGTCCTGGTCAACCTTCCGGACCCGTAATCCGGCGTCGGCGTGCCGCAGGTCGAAATTTGGCGTGTCAAAATAAATACCAGACAGTACCTGGAGGCGTGGTGGACTGGTGGCGTAACGCGTTAGCAGCGGATGTTGCTGCAAGCGCGGCACGGCATCCGGACGCACCGAAAGCTTCAATTCTGTTTCCATGCAATTCCCCAATCAAAGGGCATTTGAATCTGCGGCGCGCGCAAAGTTGCGGTGTTTTTTTAATAAGCGCGTTATCGATCGCGTCGGTTACTTTCGCATGGTGTCTTGACGGACGGGCGCCGGAGTCGCGGGGCCTCGCTGGAAAAGGATTTTGGAGCTGGTGCGACGACGACGCAGCTACCAGAGTCAGAGTTTTTTTCGCGGGTCATCGCGAAAATTTACTCTGACCCTGCTAGCGGATTTCGGCGTGCTGCAGTCCAATCTTCGAGCCGTCAGCAACCTTCGCAACTCCATTGAAAGGTTGTCGGCAGCAACATCCCGCCTCACATTCCCATCAACTCGCGCGTCAGCTCGGCCGCCGGTATCGGCTTGCAGCCACTCGCATTCTGCCCGCTCCACAACGGCGAAAAATCGCCCGAGCCGCGCTGCTCGGCGGCTGCCCGCAGCGGCGCAATCGCAGCGGTCGCCAGCGGAAACGCCGGTGCGTCCGCGACATTGATCGGACCCAGTTCCCGCATGATGCGGTTGACGATGCCGCGCGCCGGGCGGCCGGTAAACAGGTTGGTCAGCGCTGTGTGCGCTGCGACCTGTCCGCAAAGGGCGGCCCGATGCACCGCACTGGTGGTGCTCTCGGGGCACAGCAGGTAAGCAGTACCGATCTGCACGCCTGCGGCGCCTAGTGCCATGGCGGCAGCGACGCCCGCCGCGTCGGCGATTCCGCCCGCCGCGATCACCGGCACCTTCACCGCCTGGACCACCTGGCGCAATAGGGCGATCGTGCCGACCTGGGTCGTCAGGTCGTCGCTCAGGAACGTGCCCCGATGACCGCCTGCTTCCAGTCCCTGGGCGATGATGGCGTCCACACCGTGGGCTTCGAGCCAGCGTGCTTCCTCGACGGTGGTGGCCGACGACAGGATTTTGGCGCCATGCGCTCTGGCGCGCGCCAGCAAATCGGCCGAAGGCAAGCCAAAATGGAAGCTGACCACCTCTGGCCGAAACTGGTCGAGGATGTCGGCGGCATTTGCATCGAAAGGCAACCGCCCGGGCCCGGCCGAAATCGTCGCCGGATCGATGCCGAATTCCTGGTAGTACGGTGTGAGCGCCGCCGTCCAGCGTGCAGTCCGTACCGCGTCCACTGTCGGTTGCGCGTGACAGAAAAAATTCACGTTGAACGGTTTGTCGGTACCGGCACGAATGCGCGAGAGTTCCTCGCGCAAGGCATCCGCGCCCAGCATGGCACATGGCAGCGACCCCAGGCCACCGGCGTTGCACACCGCAATGGCCAGCGCACTGCCCTGCGCGCCGGCCATGGGCGCCTGGATCAGTGGCAGGGCGATGCCAAAAAGTTGGGCCAAATTCACGGCGTGTTCCTGTTCAATTTAAGCAGCAGCGCCAATCTGCTGCAGGGTACCGCCTGTACAGCATGAACGGCACTTGTCGCGCTCCGGCTGTCGGACACAGAGATTCGACTCTCGCACTTCACCAGACGCCGGGAAAAATTGTAATTTACAACATTGTAGTTGCACTACCTTGTCGTTTACAAGTTGTTAACTTTTCAGTCATGCAGCCGGCATGATTTTTGGCCGATGTCCGAGAAACCATATGCAAACCAAAAGCACTGATGTCCCAGCCCGACTGACCGTCGGTACCCGCTTCAAGACAATTCTCGCGTGCGCTCGGGATGAATTGTCGGCTTTCTGGCTGTTCGTAATGCGGCCACGCCGCACGCCGTTGCAGTCTGCCACTCCAACCTGTGGCGTCAATGCACTCGGCGCATTCAGCCGGATCATCCTGATGCTACTGTTCATGATCGCGTTCGATTTAGCCGTGACCACGCCGATCGAATTCGCGATGGAGCATTGGTTCCAGCTTTCGTCGACGCTCGACATGAACTCGATCAAAGCTGTCATTGGAGGGCTGATCATAGCGCCGATCATCGAAGAGTTGAGCTGGCGTGCCGGCTTGCGTAGTGTGAAATACGGATTGTTCGTCGCCCCGGTCGGGACGCTTCTGATCATCTCAAAAGATCTTTTGCTGGGGCTAGGAATTTCCGTTGTAATCGTCGTGATCGCCGTTGCGGCGGCAATGATGGACGAGCAGCGTGACCGGAAATGCGTCGCCGGCTTCCGCTTCGCGCGCGGGCGGCGGTTCATTCTTTTGTATCCCCTGGTTTTCTGGGTCAATGCAATTTCCTTCGCGCTGGCGCATGCAGCGAACTTCACCTCCAACGACACGCTCGGCATCGTGCCGTATTTCGCCGTCAGCTCCCAGCTGATGTCCGGTATCATGCTTGGCTACCTGCGCTTGCGTGATCGATTGCGGAGTGCGATTGCACTGCATTTTCTACTCAACCTATTCGCAATTGGAATGGGAATACTGGCCGGAGAGATCCGGCTTTGGTGACGACCAACAACGACAAAAATTTTCCCCGCCAAATTTGATATCCATTCATCCTCACCATCGACGCATCTGAACAGCCATAACTGCAGCTCATTCATATTGCCGCTGACATTAATCATCATCAGTACGGCGTGTTCGCCACTCGCGACAATCTCACTTCGGAGACGCAATCCGCGCGCTCGCAAAATTGGGGATTCATCATGCCGATTCACAGGGTCACAAGCCCGTCAGCCGAACAGCGTCGCAGTGTGATCGAACTTGCAAAAACAGTCGACGAGCAGGCAAAGTGGCTGACGTCGCTTCCCGACTATCGGCTTGCAAAGTGTGATGGCCCGCTGTACCACCTCAAGCGGGATTTGACTGCCAAACGGCAACGGCTCGCTGAGCAGAGCGCCGCGGGACTTGACGACACCAAGCCACCGCTCACGGTGCGGCAGGCGTCGATCAATGCTGCTGTCGTCGCGGCAGGCGCTTTCAGTCGCACTGGCGCGGTTGCCGTAGCGGGCGCGGTGGCGGCACCCTTGGTGGCAATGTATAAAGGCCCCACAGCATGCATGATACCGATGTCGCCATTTTTTGCGGCGGAGGCGGCGTTGAAGGAATGGCACAAGGATCCGCCAGAGGACGATCCCGGTCGGAGCAAATTGCGGAAAACGACCATTGCAGGCGCCATCGCACTGGGACAGTACGCAACGGCCCCGGTGTGGCTTCCACTGTACTTATCATTCGAGCGTGGCGCCTGCGCACGAGAAAAATTCGAGGCTCTCGATCGTTTCTCGCAAGCCCTGGCATACGTCAAGCGCTCGACGTCGAGCACCCAGGCGATCGCTGACAAGACAGCGCGAAAGATGACGCGTACGCTCGAACGCGTCGAAAAGAAAATGGAAAAATTTCCGGAGTCGAAATATGGGCCAGTGCCGATGAAGCGAGTCCCTGGAACCAGGGCGCAGGACGGCATGTGTCATTACACCATCGAGGTTGATTCGGAAAAACTTCGTGAAGAAAGGAATCGGGTAGACGCCAACTACCGCTCACGGTCTTCGTGATGCCAATTCGCTCTGCAATTGTGCCAGACGACTGCGAATACCCGCACCGACCCGAATCTGCGGATTGGAATAACCATCGTCCTTGCCAGCCTCGACTTCCCGCATCCGGATCACTTCGCGCGACGCGGTGAAGGCGTCTTCGAAGGAAAGCGTCTTGTTGCGTAACTGTTCGTCATACATCGCCCGCCCGAAGAAGGTCAGCTCGGACTTGTTGCCGCAACCATAGGAGGTGTGGGTCGCATCGGACGCCGTCATGACGAGCGTCTCGTCGTTGGCCAGCGGATCGATCCAGGCGCCGGCATAGCAGGCGGAAATCGAGAGCACGCGATACTTCACTCCCGCCGCATCGAGCCACTGACGCAGCATGGTCGGCGTGATCTGGTCGACGTCGAGCGGCCAGAAATCGGCCGACAGCGTGCCGTTCTTTGCGCCGTGCGACGTCACATGCAGAAACAGGATGTCTTCGTCGCGATCCATCAGCGCCGCCATGCGGTTGATCGCACGCTGCAGGTTCCAAGGCGTGGCCCACGGGAACTGCGCATAGGTTTCGCGATGGTTCACCAGCTGCATGGTCCGACCGCCGGCATCGAAGCGCTTCTCCAGTACTTCTGCCAGTAGCGCGCTTTCCTTCCTGAACACCGATTCCTCTGCATACGGCGCAAACGTCAGGCCGTACACGTCAATGACGCCGGGGCGCTGCGGCAGGATCGCGGCAAAGGTGGCAGCGGTTGCGGTCTGCTGCGCTTCGATGGTTTGCTGCGACAGATGCAGCTGGCGGTTGTCCTCGACGTCGGCGGCCTTGACCGGATACCAGAACTGTTGTCCGGGTAAAGTAAAACTGGCGCCCACACTGCCCAGCAGCAGCGCTGCCACGGCCACCAGCCAGCGTCCGATCGAGCTGCAACGGCGCCACAGCAGCAATGCCTGCGCCACGCTGACCCACACCGTTGCGATGATCCAGGCACCGGCGCCGAGCCAGGCGACGGTGGTGCCCGGCGAGGCCGAACCACCGCGCAGCAACAGCGTGGTCACGCTGTAGAGAACGCTTACCAGTACCGATTGCATCAGCATCAGCGTGAACAGATGCGCCGTGCCGGGACTCGGGCGCTCCCGATTATCGGCGCCGTGCGGCGCCTGCACCACGTAAGCCGCCCACGCCAGGGCGATCGTGTCGATCCAGCCGCCCGCCACGGCTTTCCAGTAAAAATGCGCCGGCCCGTCGATCACGATGCGCTGCACGCCGATGGCGCAGGCCACCAGCAAACCCGCCAGCAAGACCAGCATCCACGGATTGGCCGCCACACGTTCCCAGCGAGGAGCGCGCAACACCAAGGTGCGCGCCCCTTCCCGCACCAGCATCGCCAGCCGGTCGGCAACCGACGGTGGTCCCGGGTCGTGCCAGCCGGAGGGTGGAGGCGGCAGGACGATGGGGGGTGTCGCGTTTGCAGCGGGCAAGGCAGTCAGGGAATCGTCGTCGGATCGCATCGTGGATGAAGGTGGTGATGGGTGGCGCAGCAGTGCGCCCATTGGAGAAAGACGTGAGCATAACGTGTGCCGCACGCGAAGCGACAGAAGCATCGCATCCTTTTTGATTGATTGGCGATGAACGATGATCGATTGTGCGCCAGTCGATTAAGATGGCAGCTATCGCCAGCCAATGGAGCCCGCATGTCGCTCAATATCGACGCCGTCATCGCGCTGATCAAGGAAATCGAAAATCAGGATGCCATCGACTGGGGCATGCTCGACATCGGCGAAGAAGCGGCAACCCGCCTGCTGGCAAGCTCGGTGATCGAACATTACGAGCAGAACATCCTGCCGATGCAGGGTGTGGACCGCGACTACGTGATCGTTGCGGCGATTGCCAAGCTGACGCTCGAAAATTTCGTTCTCAATCTTAAGCTCGCACGGGCAACCGGTCCGCAAGAATAAGTACCCGACCAATATCGCAACTTGACGGCACCGTCCCTTGCTGCGATTAGCGTGAACCGCGCCGCGATTCCACGATCCCTTGTTTCAGCACGGCTGGCAGTCTGCGCCAGGCCGCGGACGAACCTTCATCAAAACCTGACCAAACCATGACCAGCACGCACTGGTTTCTCCTGATCGGTGCGTTGCTCCTGGCACGCGGTCTGAGTTCCACCATCCTGCAACATTCGCCGTTTACCTCGTCGATCTTCTATCTGATCGTCGGGATCGTTGCCGGTCCAACCGGGTTCAACCTGTTTCGCTTCGATCCACTGGCGCAATCGGCGGTGCTGGAAACGATGACCGAAGTCGCGGTCCTGATTTCGCTGTTTTCAGCGGGCGTGAAAATGCCGGTGCCGGTCACGTTGCCGCGCTGGGGGCCGCCGATCCGGCTGGCCTGGATCTCGATGACGATCACGGTGCTCCTGGTGGCTGCCTTCGCGAAGCTGGTGCTGGGCTTGCCGCTGGGCGCCGGCATCCTGATCGGTGCGATCCTGGCGCCCACCGATCCGGTGCTGGCAACCGATGTGCAGTCGCGCCATCCCGGCGACAAGGATCAGTTGCGCTTCACGCTGACCTGCGAAGCCGGCATGAACGACGGCACCGCCTTCCCGTTCGTGATGCTGGGCCTGGGCCTGCTCGGCCTGCACGACCTCGGCGCGTTCGGCGCGCGCTGGGTGCTGCAGGATGTCCTCTGGGCGACTTTGGCGGCGATCCTGATCGGCGTGCTGTGCGGGATGGCGCTGGCGTACGCCAGCTGGCAGTTGCGCAGCGCCGACCCGAAGCATGAAATCCTCGATGACCTGGTCGGCCTCGGCGTCATCGCCGTTGGCTATGCCCTGAGCGTGACGGTGCATGCCTGGGGCTTCCTGACCGTCTTCTTCATCGGCGTGGCGCTGCGCCAGACCGAAGTCGCACTGGCCGCACGCCACACCCCGCCGGTGGTGGTTAAACCGGCCGACGCCATGCCGCCGCGCACCGATGCCGGCGACACCGCGCCGCCCGAGCCGCCACCCGAGCCGCCACCAATCGTCAGCGCCGAAAGCCTGATCTTCGAGGAACACCTGGAGCGACTGTCCGAACTGTTGCTCGTGCTGCTACTGGGCGGGATGCTGTTCCTGGAATTCTGGACCTGGCGCACGGTTGCGCTCGGCGCATTCCTGTTTGTGGTGGCGCGCCCGGTCAGCGTGCTGCTCAGCTTCATGGGCTCGTCGGTTCCGTGGAGCATGCGCGGCATGGCGGGCTGGTTCGGCGTGCGCGGCATCGGCTCCCTCTACTACCTGATGTATGCGATCCAGCACGGCTTGCCGAGCGAGCTGGCACGCGACCTGTCGCAAATGACCCTGATCGTCATCACGCTGTCGATTCTCGTACACGGCACCAGCGTCAAGCCGATGATGAACCGGTTCTGGCAACCGGCCAGCAAAATCGGCTGAGCCAACGCGCCAGCCGCAGCGTAACCGTGACCAATGCCGGTTGCCTGCGCACGCTGTCCTTGTCTGGTAGCCTTGCGACTTCAAATCAACCACACGAAGGATGCCCTCATGCAGTATCGACGTCTCGGCCGCAGCGGCCTGCAGGTCAGCGAACTTTCACTCGGCTCCTGGGTGACATATCACAATCAGGTCGATACCGGCGCTGCGCGCGAGATGCTGGCCGCCGCCATGGATGCGGGCGTGAATTTTTTCGACAACGCCGAAGTATATGCCGGCGGCAAGAGCGAAATCGTCATGGGCGAAGCCTTCAAGGCACTCAAGTGGTCGCGCCTGAACTACATCGTATCGACCAAGTTCTTCTGGGGTCTGGACCGCGACGGCCAGTCGATCAATCGGCGCGACACCCTCAACCGCAAGTATCTGACGCAGGCAATCGACGGCTCGCTGCAGCGCATGGGGCTGGACTTCATCGACCTGGTGTATTGCCATCGGTCCGATCCGCACACGCCGATCGAAGAGACGGTCTGGGCCATGAGCGACATGATCACGCGCGGCAAGGCCCTGTACTGGGGCACCAGCGAATGGTCGGCGGCAGACATCCGCGCCGCCTGGGATATCGCCGATCGCAATCGGTTGCATAAGCCCGTGGTCGAGCAGCCGCAATACAACCTGTTCCACCGGACCCGGGTCGAGCAGGAATATGCCCGCCTGTATGAAGACATCGGCCTCGGCCTGACCACCTGGAGTCCGCTGGCCAGCGGCTTGTTGACCGGCAAATACCGCAGCGGCGTGCCGGCCGACAGCCGCGGCACCATGGAAAGCATGAGTTTTCTGGTGAAGGGATTGACCGATGCCGAAAAAAACGGCGCGGTCGGCCGCCTCGAAGGAATTGCCGCCGAACTCGGCTGCAGCGTCAGCCAGCTGGCGATCGCCTGGGCGACGCGCAATCCGCATGTCAGCACCGTGATTACCGGCGCCTCCAAGATTGCCCAGTTGCACGAGAACCTGGGCGCGGTTGCCGTGATCCCGAAATTGACACCACAGGTCATGGCCCGGATCGACGAAATCAGCACACCGCTGGCAAGTTAACGGAATAAAACTTGTCCACCCATTTTGTGGACAAGCCTGTGCATAAC
>JAYUWF010000246.1:0-4500 GCA_043753685.1 Herminiimonas sp. | reverse complement strand
GACAGCCGCCCGCTGTTGACCAGCTTGCGCGCAAAGGCGTGCTCTTTTGCCAGCGTCAGCACCGCATCGCGAAACAGCTTGCTGACCGCGCTCTTGGGCGTGATGAAATCGGTGGCGCGGGTGGAGTGCAGGATATTTTCATCGGCGGCCAATTCGCGCTCGCTGGCATAGCTGTCGAGCAGCGCATCGGGTGCGTCGCCGCGCAGCACGCAGTCGAGCTTCCAGCCGAGATTGTCGGCATCCTGTATGCCGCTGTTGGCGCCGCGCGCTCCGAAGGGCGATACACCGTGCGCCGCGTCGCCCGCGAACAGGATGCGGCGATGGCGGAAGCTGTCCATGCGGCGGCAAGCGAAGGTATAGACGCTGACCCACTCCAGCGTGAAGTCGGCGTTGGCGCCGAGCAGCGCCTGCACCCGGGGAATGACCCGCTCGGGTGACTTTTCCAGCACCGGGTCGGCATCCCAGCCGAGCTGGAAATCGATGCGCCAGATATTGTCGGGTTGGCGGTGCAGCAGCACTGATTGATTCGGATGAAACGGCGGGTCGAACCAGAACCAGCGTTCGCTCGGGAACGGCGCGTCCATGCGCACGTCGGCGATCAGGAAGCGGTCCTTGAAGACACGGCCGCTCGCTTCCAGACCGAGCAGGGCGCGCATGGCGCTGCGGCTGCCATCGGCAGCGACCACGTACTGCGCTTGCAGGTGCTGCTGGCCGTGGGGGGTGTCGACGCTCAGGGTCACGCCCTCGGCATCCTGCACCAGGCCGGTGACGCGGCTGTGCCAGCGCAGCGTCAGGTTCGGCTCGCGCAGGGCGCGGGCATGCAGATACCCTTCGACGTAGTACTGCTGCAGGTTGATGAAGGCCGGGCGCTCGTGGCCGGTCTCTGCCAGCAGGTCAAATTCGTAGACGAGTCCGTCGCGGAAAAACACCTTGCCGACATTCCAGCCCACGCCCTTGTCGACCATGGCGTCGCCGCAACCGAGACGATCGAAAATTTCGAGCGTGCGCTTGGCAAAACAGATTGCGCGCGATCCGGTCGGCGAAAGTTCTTCATCGTCCAGCAGGATCACGCGATTGCCGCGCTGCGCCAGGTCGATCGCGGTGGCCAATCCCACCGGACCGGCGCCGACGACGATTACCGGATGCGAGCGCGCCTGGTTCTCCAATGCCGCGATCCCACGGTCAACCATGGTCACGCTCAATCCTGCAACGCGTGCCACATTTCCTTGTCCCGCTCGGCGGTCCAGATGCGCGGATGCTTGATGCCGCTGGCTTCATCGACGGCCCGGGTGACGTCGAACGGCAGGCAGTGCTCGTAAATGAAGACATGGCCGAATTTCGGATCCATCCGGCTGCGTGCATGCGCCATCGCTTCGCGCAGCGTATGGCCGGCGGCGACCGCTTCCTTCGCGCATTGCAAGAGAGTGGTGACGAAGTCGCGCGTGTAATCGATGCCGGCATTGACCTGCTGCGGGTCCATCAATGCAGGGCCCCGACCGGGGACCAGCTTCTCGGCGCCCAATGCGCGCAGTGCGTCGAGCGTGGCGGGCCATTCTTCGAGTTGCGCGTCGCCGGTATAAGCGGCCGCACCGTATTCGACCAGGTCGCCGGAAAAGCAGATCTTTTGCGACGGTATCCAGGCGATCGTGTCGCCCTTGGTGTGGCCCATCCCGATGTGCATGAGCTGTACTTCCAGCGACCCCATGTGGATCGTCATGCTGGTGTCGAAGACCATGGTCGGCCACGACAGGCCGGGTACCGATTCGACGCCCGCAAAGAGACGTGGAAAGCGCTCGATCTCGGATTGCATGTCTTGCGCGCCGCGCTCGACGATCAATTCATACGTGCCGCGCGAGGCGATGACCTGTTGCGCGCCTTCGGCAAAATAGGCGGAAGCGCCTAGCACCCGTACCGCGTGGTAATGCGACAGCACCACATACTTGATCGGCAGGTCGGTGACGGTTCGTATGTGCGCGATCAGCGCTTGCGCCATGATCGGCGTGGCGGTGGTGTCGATCACCATCACGCTGTCGTCGCCGATGATCACACCGGAATTCGGATCGCCCTCGGCGGTGTAGGCGTAGGCATTGTCGGACAGCTTGATGAAACTGGTTTTCTTTTCCTGCAGGTCGGCCTGCGAAGCGAATTTTTTATCGGTCATGCTGGTGTCTCCGGTTCGTTGCAGCCGTGGCCACCGATCCGGAGGCGACGTGCGCTGTGCCTGCGCAGGGTAGCATTGTCTTCGATCACCTGCCAGACGATCCGCGATAGGCAGATTGTGGCGACAGAAAGTTTTTATGGGTGACCGAGCGTATCGAAGTCGGGAGCAACGCAAAACCGGTGTTCATGTCAAAAAATGGTGGATCGATGTGTGCGATAGCCGCTGGTAACGAAGAAATTCACCTGCTAACTTCACCGGCCTTGGTCCAAATGGGAGTCGCGATGAGCACACACAATACATACGGCAATTTTCATGCAGGCAGCGATACGGCTAACCGGGACGGGCTCGACGCCCTCGCCAAAGAGCATGGTTTTTCCACACAGGCTGTGGCGTCCATGCGGGCCGCGCTGGTGCGCGGCAATGGCCGACTGGCGCAATTCGATCATCCGGAATTTGGTGGTGCCGGCCAGTGGATGCAGGGCGGCATGATCATGATCGGCGACATGTTCAACGTCGCGTTGAAGAGCCGCGTGGATGCGCTGTGCTGCGCACTGTCGGCGTGGCTGGCGCAGCAACCGGCACCGTCCAAGGGTTCGCCTTTAGATCACCCAGGGAATCAAGCAGGGAGGCAGGACGCCTGGTGGCCGGCTGGACTGTCGGCGCCGACCACTACCGGCCAGCAGGATGCAATGCGCTACGCATACTTCGAGCAGGCACGGCGCCTGGCGATTGACGACGGTGGCCGCATCGTGGTGTACGACACGCAGGATCACCGCATCAGCGGCGTGTCGCAACAACAGTCCACTTCGCGCTCGCTGACGTTCAGTAGTCAACACGGTGCGATCGACCTGGCGCGCTTGCCGGTAGTTTGACAGATTGAGGATGCGTCGATGCTTCAGGCGTTTGCGCAGCGCGCGCTGCTACTTGCGCTGAGTTCGGGAAGCCGACCGGCGAAAAAACGCATTAGCCTGGCCCTCATCTTGTCGTGGTGCTCGCGTATTCCATGTCTCCAGTACCCAGACGTCCGGCCTGAAAATCCTTGACGGCTTCAACGATTTCCTGCTGCGTGTTCATGACGAATGGACCGTACTGCGCAATCGGCTCGTTCAGCGGTTGGCCGGCGATCAGCAAAAGACGACTGGCAGTCGTGGCCGTCATCGTCACGCCGTCGGCATCGGCCCGGTTCTGCAAAATCGCCATGCGCTGCTGCGGCACGCTTTGCTCACCGATGGTGACGTCACCGCGATAGACATAGACGAACGCATTGAAGTGCGGCGCCAATGCCTGGCTGAAGCGGGCACCCGTTGGCAGATGCACATCGAGGTATAGCGGCTCGGTGGTCTCGCGCTGCATGGCGCCGGCCACGCCGTGGCTGGTGCCGGCGATCACGCGCACGGTGACGCCTTCCGCAGTCACGAATTCCGGGATCTCGCCGCTTTGCACATCCCGATACCATGGCGCGCGCAGCTTGTCCTTGGCCGCCAGGTTCAGCCACAACTGGAAGCCTTCCATGGTGCCCGAATCCTGTTCCGGCAGCTCGGAATGGATCACGCCGCGCCCGGCGGTCATCCATTGCACGCCACCCGGCTGCAACAAGCCTTCGTTGCCGGCGCTGTCGCGATGACGCATGCGACCGGCCAGCATGTAGCTGATGGTTTCGAAGCCGCGATGCGGATGGTCGGGAAAGCCGCCGATGTAGTCGCCCGGATTGTCGGTGCCGAAAGCGTCGAGCATCAGGAAGGGATCGAGCCGGCGCTGCAGCGCCTGGGTGAGAACGCGCGTCAACTTGACGCCGTCGCCGTCGGAGGTGGCCTGGCCGGTGACGAGCTGTTCTACGGAGCGCGGATGGCGCACGGTTTCTGGCTTCAGGTTGTCGGTCTTGAGTCGGTCCATAGTGGTATCTCCTGCCGCTGGATGATGATTGACACACTATAGCCGTTGGCGCGGCGAACGGGCGCTGGTACTGCCGGACAGGCAGCTGCCGACGATTTCAACCCGGGCGGTGCTTGCCGGGCTATGGTTGATGCCGTACCTCGCCGATGACCCGCCCGCTCAAGCTGAGCATTCGAGCCGGCGCCACGTCGTTTAGGAATGCGTTACGCGACAGTAGGCTTGGCTCGGCCGCTGTGCACCGCATGTTCGTGGGTGAACAGGGCGCCATAGAAGAAGATTTGCGCCGAATAATAAATCCACGACACCAGCACCACGAGCGAACCGGCTGCGCCGTAGCCGGATGTGAAGTTGGTGGTTCCGAGGTACAGGCTGATCAGGTATTTACCGGCTGAAAAAAGGATCGACGTGATCAGCGCGCCCAGCAGCACATCGCGCCAGGCGATCCG
>JAYUWF010000245.1:0-4503 GCA_043753685.1 Herminiimonas sp. | reverse complement strand
GACCCTACAATTTTCCCGGCCACCTGCCGAACGGGCATATCGTGCCGGCCCTGATTGCCGGTAACACGGTGGTCTTCAAGCCGAGCGAATTCGCGCCGCAAACAGCCCTGTTGACGGCGTCCCTCTGGCAGCAGGCCGGATTGCCGCGCGGCGTGCTGAACCTGGTCAACGGCGCGCGCGACACCGGCGCCGCGCTGGCGGCGCAACCGCAACTCGATGGTTTGCTGTTTACGGGCAGCTTCCGCACCGGCGCGATCCTGCACCGGCAGTTCGCTGGACAACCCGGCAAGCTGCTGGCGCTGGAGATGGGAGGTAACAATGCCCTGGTGGTGTGGAACGTCTCGCACCTGGACGCAGCGGTGCATCATGCGATCTTCTCCGCCTTCGTCAGCGCCGGGCAACGCTGTACCTGCGCCCGCCGACTGATCGTGGCCGACGATGCGCAGGGCGCCGCCTTCGTCGATCGCCTGGTCGCGGTGGCGGCGCAGATCCTGGTGGGCGCCGGCGACGCCACGCCGCAGCCCTTCATGGGACCGGTGGTTTCTGCCTCCGTGGCGCAGACGCTGCTGGCTGCGCAATCCGACCTGCAGGCGCGCGGCGGCACGATCCGCTTGCCGATGCGCCAGCTGCAGCCGGGGACGGGATTGCTCAGCCCCGGCATCGTCGATGTGACCGACGCGCTCGGCGTGCCGGATGAGGAATGGTTCGGTCCGCTGCTGCAGATCGTTCGCGTGCCGGACTTCGATGCGGCGCTGGCAGCGGCGAATGCCACCGTCTACGGCCTGGCGGCGGGATTGCTAAGTGACGATACCGCACTCTGGGAGCGCTTCCGGCACGAAGTCCGCGCCGGCATCGTCAACTGGAACCGGCCCACCACCGGCGCGGCCAGCAGCGCGCCGTTCGGCGGTGTCGGCAACTCCGGCAACCACCGGCCGAGCGCCTATTACGCCGCCGACTACTGCGCCTATCCGGTCGCCTCGATCGAAACCCCGACCCTCGCGATGCCTGCGCAATTGTCGCCCGGGCTGACATTTTGAAACGCTGACACCGCCGCGGACCCACCCCATGCAAGCAACCGAATACAACTTCGACGGCCTGGTCGGACCTTCCCACAACTACGCCGGCCTGTCGTTCGGCAACGTCGCATCCGCCTCGAACAGCAACAGCGTCGCCAATCCGCGCGAAGCGGCGTTGCAGGGACTGGCAAAGATGCGCGAACTGGCGCGGCGCGGCTTCGGCCAGGGGGTGCTGCCGCCGCAGATGCGACCCGATTTCAGCCTGCTGCGCTCCGTCGGTTTCGGCGGCAGTCATGCCGAGGTGATCGGGCGTGCCCATCGCGAGGCGCCGCAGTTGCTGGCTGCCGCATATTCCGCCTCGCCGATGTGGACCGCGAATGCCGCCACCGTCAGCCCGGCTGCGGACACCGCCGACGGCCGCACCCACTTCACGGTCGCCAATCTGAACAGCAAGCTGCACCGCAGCCGCGAGCATCCGCAGACACTGCGCATGCTGCGAACGATCTTCGCCGATGCGCGCCATTTTGCCGTGCATGCGGCCTTGCCGGACACGCCGGCCTTCGGCGATGAAGGCGCCGCCAACCACGGCCGGCTGTGTGCGTCGCATGCCGCGCCCGGCATCGAGATGTTCGTCTATGGCCGTTCGGAATTCGACGGCAGCGTCGTCGCACCGCGGCGCTTTCCGGCGCGCCAGACACGCGAGGCCAGCCAGGCCGTCGCCCGCCTGCATGGGCTGTCGCAGCACCGCACGGTCTACCTGCAGCAGGATCCCGCCGTCATCGATCAAGGGGTGTTTCACAACGACGTGATTGCGGTCGCCAACGGACCGGCGCTGTTCTACCACGAGCAGGCCTTCGCCGACGAGGCAGCGACCCTGTCGGCGCTGCGCCGGGCGCTCGACGATGTCGGCGTCATGCTGCAACCGGTACGGGTGCCGGCAGCGGCGGTATCGGTCGCCGATGCGGTCGGCAGTTACCTGTTCAACAGTCAGTTGCTCACGCGCGCCGATGGCGGCATGACCCTGGTGGTACCCCAGGAATGCCGCGAAAACCGCGCCGTCTCGGATTATCTCGACGCGCTGCTGACGGGCGGTGGACCGATCACAGAATTGACCAGCTTCGACCTGCGCCAGAGCATGCGCAACGGCGGCGGCCCGGCCTGCCTGCGCCTGCGGGTGGTGCTGACGCCAGAGCAAGCCGGTGCAATGCATCAGGGCGTGCTGATGACCGATGCGCTGCACGACCGGCTGGCAGCGTGGGTGCAGCGCCACTACCGGGATCGCCTGGCGCCGGCCGATCTGGCCGATCCGGCGCTGGCCGGCGAGATTCGCACGGCGATGGAAGAACTGGCCACGTTGCTTGATTTGCCAACGCTGTACGACTGACGAAATGCCTGCCAAGCCTCCCATTTTCCCTGGTCCGCGTACTGCGCGCGGGCAGGTGCTCGCAGTCCTTTTGTCGAATACCGATCACGCCGGCGCCGAACCGTTGCGTGGCCGGGTGACGCTTGCCGCGATCATCCGCGCCCTGAAACGCAAATATCACTGGCCGATCGAAACGACCAGTTTCCCGTCCAACGCCGCCGACGGTCGCGCCACCTGGGCGACGGTCTACAGCCTACCACCGGCAGTCATCGAAGCCGCCATGACGGCGCGCGGTCGCGACTGGCTTAAAAGCAGTTTGATGGACCGGGTCGATCCCTGAGGGGCTGCGGCGGCGGGACTGGATCGCGCGAGCAGATCACCGCCCCTGACCGGCGACCTGGCGCACGGTAGCCGCGATTTGTGCGGCAATGCGGCCCAGCGCGCGATCGTGCGCGGCCACGACCTCGTCGAGGGTGGCGCCGCTGGCTTCCTGCGCGCTGGCAACTGCGCTGGTTGCCGCCGACTCCGTCGAACCGCGCACCGTCCAGCGGGCGTCGATCTGGACCATGCCGTCAAGCGCTGAATCGAAGCGGGTAATGTCGATCGACACCAGCAGCTCCCCTTTGCCGCCGGCACGGTCGGCCGGCGTACCGATGACCGGCGTGCCGAGTTGGGCGGCAAGATCGGTGGCCAGCACCCGGACGATGCCGGTCTTGAGCGACTCGGCCCAGCGCTGATTGTCCAGAACCGCCACCCGGTTGCTGGTGGTGCGCAGGACGATCTGTGGCCGATCCACGAGTTCCGGAATGGTCAGCGCGGCAATCTTCACGGCGACCCCGGTCGGCAGTGGCTGGCCGGCTGCGGGCGCTTGATTGCCGAGCGTGTAGAAGCGCTGTGCGGGCGCGCTGGCACAGCCATCCAGGAGACCCACGGCCAGCGCCGCAGTCAGGCAGATCAGGAGCGTCAGGAAAACTGCGGCCGCGCTGCGACGGCCAGTTCTTTTTTCAATCGGTGTCGTCACGGAGAATCCTCTTTCTTGCCACGGATGAGCGCTTCAGGATGGCGGTCGAGCATGTCCGTGAGCGAGCGCAGTGCTTGCGCCGCGCGCCGAATCTCGGCCAATGTATCGCGCAGATCCTGTTGCAGCGGCGACTCCGCAGCCAGCGTCTGGTCGGCGCTGGCAACGGTCTTGCGCACCTGCGCCAATGTGGCGCGCGCCTCGGGTGCGACGCTTTGATCGAATTGGTTGACCAGGCGGTCGGTGCTCTGCAGGGTCGCGTTCAACGACGTCAGGGCGCGCCGCATGTCGGCGGTCAATGCATCGAGCGGCAATTGATCCAGCTTCCTGGCAATGCTGCTCAAACTGGCCTGCAATGCGTCGAGGGTGCCCGGTACCGTTGCGAGGACGATCGGTTGCTGCGCCCAGTCGATCTTTTTCTTTGGGGCGTCCGGGAAAAAATCCAGCGCGATGTACAGCATGCCGGTCAGCAGGTTGCCGGTCTTGAGCTGTCCGCGCAAGCCGTGCTCGACCAGCCGGTCAAGCACGGCCTTGCCATCGTCATTGTCGGTCTTGACCTTGACGGCGCCGGCGCGATAGCGCGCATTCAAGCGTTCCGGGTAAAGGTTGATTTCGACCGGGAAGCGGTAGATCCGCGTCTTCGGATCGAATTCCAGACTCACGGCCCGCACTTCGCCGATGACGATGCCGCGGAAGTCGACCGGCGCGCCGGGCGCCAGACCGCGCACCGACTCGTTGAAATACATCAGGACCTTGAGCACCGCGGTGTCGGGATGCTGCAGCGCCTTTTCGCGCGAAGAAAACAGGGTGAAGCTGGCGCTTTCGGGCGCCGCGCCCGTGGCGACTTCATCGGGCGGCGACTGGAAGCCGATGCCACCCGCCATGATCGACACCAGCGACTCGGCGTGCACCGTCACCCCATCGGCATCGAGCTTGAGGTCGACACCGCTGGCTTGCCAGAACAGGGAATTGCGCATCACGTACTGATCGTACGGTGCATTGACGAAGATCGTCAGCGTGACGCGCTTGCCGTTCTTGTCGAGTTCGATGGCCACCACCTGGCCGACTTCGATCCGCCGAAAATAGATCGGCGAGCCGATGTCGAG
>JAYUWF010000244.1:0-4509 GCA_043753685.1 Herminiimonas sp. | reverse complement strand
AGCCAGCGTCTTGCGCGACGAAATGCTGCAACTGTCGCACCGATCGCGTTTCTTGCAGGTTGCCGGTAGCGCGCCGGCGCCATTGGATCACCGCCACGCGGTGCGGATTGTCTCGCCGCAGAATCGGCGCCAGGCATTGCTGGACCGCAGCTTCGTTTTCGAAGGCACGTTTGGCGACAATCCGAAATTGCTGGAAGCGCTAGAAATTGCTGAACGCGCCGCACCGACCGAGCTGCCGGTACTGATCGATGGCGAGAGCGGCACCGGCAAGGAATTGATGGCCAAGGTCATCCACGCCAACGGCAACCGCACCGACAAACCCTTTGTCTCGGTCAACTGCGGCGCAATCCCAGAAAACCTGATCGAATCCGAGCTGTTCGGCCACAAGAAGGGCGCTTTCACGGGTGCGGCCACGGACCGCAAGGGCAAGTTCGAATCTGCCCACACCGGCACCATCTTCCTCGACGAAATCGGCGAGCTGCCGATGCAGGGCCAGGTCAAGTTGTTGCGGGTACTGGAGTCCCATGAAATCCAGCGCGTCGGCTCCGACGAAACCTTCCTCGTCGACGCCCGCGTCGTGGCCGCCACCAACAAGAACCTGCGCCGCATGAGCGCGGAGGGCACGTTCCGCGAAGACCTGTTCTATCGCCTCAACATCATCCACCTGACGCTGCCGCCACTGCGCGAGCGCAAGGATGAAATCCCGCTGCTGCTGGCCTACTTCGGCGATGAGGCGGCGGAAGCCCTGAAGCGTCGCCCTATACGCCTGACGCCGCGCCTGCAGCAGTTCCTGCTCGACTACGCTTATCCGGGCAATATCCGGGAATTACGCAATGTGATCTATCGGATTTCCTGCCTGGCCGATGAAGTCGCCGACCTGGTGCACCTACCGCAGGATGTGCGGGCAACCCTTGCCAGCCAGGCTGTGCAGGCTCCTCCTGTTCGACAGCTTCACGCCAACGTGGCCACGAGCGATGCCAAGGGTGATTCCAGCAGTGTTGCCACGTCGTTCAGCGCTGCGCGCCGTGCCGCCAGCGACCTTGCCGAGCGGGCCTTCCTGGAGCAGGGACTGCGGGAAGTCGGCGGCACCGTCGCCGAGCTGGCGCGGCGCTGCGCCATGAACCGCTCGCATCTGCAGGGTTTGCTGAAGAAGCATGGGATTCATGCGAGGGATTACCGGCGCGGGGTGGCGCCGGTTGGCGACAAGACGGCGTGACGGTTGGGGGTTGGGCGATTTATTCCCTGCATTTAAATCGACAGCTCTTGAATCCAACACCAAGAAAGAAGTCAACGGGCTGCTGATGAGCACGGCGGGCCTGAATGGTCTCGACCTGAAGGCGTTCGCGCTGGAGCCAACGGTAGCGCGGGCTTAGCAAGTTATCAGTCACTTCTGAAGTTCGGCGAGCGATTCTGTTAAATCGCATGCCCGAGCCAGCCTGAAGTCGCAGGCATTTCAAAGCAGCTTCAGCTGTCTCCAAACTGGGACTTTTTTTGTCAAAATAACCCGCGCTTGATTTGTCAGTTCCGCAAGACTTTCTTCTTCCGTTTCAAGCGCTTTGCCTTCGATCATCACGCAGCGACCCTGCGCCTCGAAAAACGTCCACACCAATTTCGCGATGGTATTCACATCGGTTTTCTTCGGATGCTCTAGCAGCACGAGAAAAACCATCCGCTCCAGATAAGTCAACGGAACGCCATTGCCAATGAGCGGAGACGTCAGCGCTTCGTAATCGTCGCCGTGCTGCGTCATCGTTGCTACCAACCGGTTGATCTTGTGGGCGGGATCAGCCGCCACCTCCAGGTTGTGCGTGAAATAGACACTGGCATTTTTGGCAGCCATCAGCACGGCAGCAATCCGTGAAAGGTCGTCAATCGATTGACCGGTTGCCGCGGCCAGTTCAAGCAAGGTGGACGGTTGCCGGGCAAGGATATCCAGCACCGGGCCGTAGTTCTCTTCCTTGGCACCGACTTCCACGACCGCAAGGTTCATGATTAAATTGATATCGGCGCGCGGCACTGTCAGTGCCAATCCGACCTGCTGCATCCATTCCTGTTGGCGCGTCTCCGACATCTTGCGTGCACCGCGAACGAATACGTCCTTGCGGAACGACGTGTTGAGGAAATAATCCTTGGTCGTTTCCCGAACATTGAGGTCAGAAATGCTGTGGAGCAGCGCCTGACTTTCTGGCGTGAGATACATGCTCGGATAAGCATGCGCAAGCTCGGCGCAACCGACGAAATCCAGTTTGGCAATCGACATGTCCCGTGCAACGTCGGTGTGATACATCGGTTGCCAATGGCGATGCATGTACTCGTGCACAAGATAATTCGGACTCATGGTTTGCAAGTGTTCGAGACGCGGTGCCAACGATGGATTGGTCTGAAAGTATGCCGCCTCTGCAGCGCACATCTTTTCCACGAATTCGCTGGCTTGCCGTATCTGCACGTCGCTGCGGTCGGGGTGGAGATCCGCGTGTTCGACCAGCATGCGTTGCAGCGGAAGAGCGGTGGCCCAGCCCGGCATGGCGTTGTAACTGAGGTAGACGATGCCGCCCGGTTTCAGGTAGCGCGCGATGAATCGGCTGATGTGCTGCCGATTTTCGGCTGTCACCCACGTGTAGATGCCGTGCAGTGTGATGAAATCGAATTGCGGCAGGTTCGATACTTGTCCCGCTGCCAGGTCTTCGAAACTGTTTTCCAACAGCGTCAGGTTTCCGAGTTGTGCCGTCGCAGCCAGATGCTGGGCGCCTGCGACATGCGCCGGGTTGAAATCGGTAGCGAAAAAATTGCCCTGCGGGTGACTGGCCGCTAACAGGTTGACGGTAAAGCCACGTCCGAAGCCCAGCTCGAAATAGGTGAACGGGCGATTCAACGGGACCGGTTCGAAACCGTTGATGACGCAGACAAAATTCAGATAAGTCGGGCTTTGCTCGCGATAGAAACCAGCGACGTATTCGATGTCGGATGCGTACCCTACGGTCCAGTCCATTTTGTATCCTGGGGTAATTTTTTTTGAGTGTAGCAGTGGCCATACTGGTTTCCAGTATCAACTTTTATCCTGCGTAATCTCCGGCAATTTGTCCAGAACGAACGGCTGCATTCAGCGCGCTTGGCTTCAGCGATCTGGCCTCTCGATGACGACTCTTCGTCGGCCCTGTTTATAAAAACGTACAATGCGCGGCAGTGCCGTCGGTCTGAATCCTGCAACGACCCGGGCTTTCGACGATCAAATGGGGTACACAATCATGGAAGTCAGGGATAGCAACGGCAACGTACTTGCTGACGGCGATTCGGTCCAGGTCATCAAGGACCTGAAGGTCAAGGGCACATCCGTCACGCTCAAGCGCGGCACCCTGATCAAGAACATCCGCCTGACCGAGGACGAAGAAGAGATCGAATGCAATGCCGACAAGGTCAAGGGATTGGTCCTCAAAACCTGTTTTCTGAAAAAAGTCTGAGGCAATCGTGAACGCGCCATCCCGGCCGACCGAGCCCGCCCTTCCTGTGGCGCAACCAGCTCACGCGAATGGCGCGGAAGCCTTCGGTGACAAGCCGCAGCCATCCGCCTGGTGGATGCTAATCGCGCTCGGCATGGCCTTCGCCCTCAGCCAGGCCTATCGGACCTCGACCGCCATGATGGCCAGCCAGCTGCAGACCGACTTCGGTCTGTCGGCGCAGCAGTTGGGCGGTTTCGCAGGTGCCTTTCATTTCGCGTTCGGCGCGATGCAACTGTTCATGGGCATCGGTATCGACCTGCATGGCGTGCGCCGTACCGTGCTGGTGGCGTTTCCCTTTGCCGTGCTGGGCTCCCTCCTGTCGGCGCTGTCGAGTCACTATGCGCTGGTGGTGCTGGGCCAGGTCTTGATCGGCGTCGGTTGCGCGCCGGCGTTTTTGGTCTGCACGGTCTTCATCGCACGTCGCTTTACCGCCGATCGCTTTGCCTCGGTGTCGGGCATCGTGATGGGCATCGGCGGACTCGGCATGCTGCTTACCGCCACGCCGCTGGCGTGGGTGGTGCATGTCAGTTCGTGGCGCATCGGGTTCATGGTGCTGGCGGCTTGTTCGGCGCTGGCCTGGCTGGTGATCTTTCTTGTGGTGCGGGATCCGCCGCATGAGCGCGTCGGTCCGCGTGAGTCGGTATGGGCGGCGACGCGCGGGTTCGGCGCCTTGCTGGCGGTGCCCCATACGCTGGGCATCGTCGCGCTTGGCGCCGTGACCTATGCGGCCTTCATGACCCTGCGCGGCCTGTGGCTCGGTCCCTTATTGATCGATCGCTACGGATACAGCCTGGTCCAGAGCGGCAACATCGCGCTGCTGGTGTCGGTCATCTCGATTGCCGGGCCGCCGTGCTTCGGCCGTGTCCGCGCCGCCGGTGCTGCCCGCCGGCGTTGGGTCGTCGGTTTCACGCTGGCCTATGCTGCATTATTCGCCGGACTGGCGCTCTCGACGGCGCCGCTGGTGGCGATCGCCGCGTCGATCGTGATCGGCTTCCTGTCGGGCTTCATCGTT
>JAYUWF010000243.1:0-4519 GCA_043753685.1 Herminiimonas sp. | reverse complement strand
TGACCAGCGTGTTGGTACGGTTGATCGAGCCGGTCAGCTTGCGCAGGGCCTGCGACATCAGCCGTGCCTGCAGGCCGGGCAATGAATCGCCCATGTCGCCCTCGATCTCGGACTTCGGCACCAGCGCCGCCACCGAATCGATGACGATCAGGCTGACCGCACCAGAGCGCACCAGCGTGTCGACGATCTCCAGCGCCTGCTCACCGGTGTCGGGTTGCGAAATCAGCAACTCCGACAAGTTGATGCCGAGCTTTTGCGCGTAACCGACGTCGAGCGCATGCTCGGCATCGATGAAGGCGCAGGTGCCGCCCAGCTTTTGCATTTCCGCGATGGTCTGCAAGGTCAGCGTGGTCTTGCCCGATGATTCAGGACCGTAGATCTCGACCACCCGGCCACGCGGCAGGCCGCCGACGCCCAGTGCAATGTCCAGCCCGAGCGAGCCGGTCGAGACGACTTGTACTTCTTCGACGACGGCGCCATCTTCCATGCGCATCACGGAACCCTTGCCGAACTGCTTTTCGATCTGCGCCAGGGCAGCCGCCAGAGCCTTGCCTTTTTCGGAATTCGATGCTGCGGATTTTTTATCGTCCATTCATTTCTTTCGGCAGGTGAGTGTCGGACCGGATAGCGCGGACCGAACGATTGTTGCGCCACGATTTACACAAGACCACGGTTGGAGCCGCAATCCCATGTAAAAATCCGTGCAAGGCATCTTGCGCTGGCATGACCTGGGCCGAAGCCGCGCTCATCGCCAGGGTGCACCAAGTTCTATCGCTTCAAGCTCTACTGTATAAAAGAACAGTGGTTTGTGCAAGCATTAGTTTGTACCGCGTGCGTAATTGTCGCTGTTTTTGGCGGCCGGCAGCAGCCGGTCCGATGAGAATTTTGCATTGCCTTGCTGCTACTTATCAAACGCAATAGACTGAGAACCCGTTTCGTCAGGTACGGCGACCAGCACGCTGCCGATACCGAACCGATTCCGTCTGCCGCAACCGGCACCGACTACCTTTCCCCCTGGTCCGAACCATGCGAATTTTGCTTGCCGAAGATGATGATGTTCTGGCCGACGGCCTGACGCGCTCGCTGCGCCAGGCTGGCTATGCCACCGATTGCGTGGGGAATGGCATGGAAGCCGATTCGGCGCTCTCGACCCAGGACTTCGATCTGCTGATTCTGGACCTCGGACTGCCGAAGATGTCCGGCCTGGAAGTGCTTCGCCGCCTGCGCGCACGCAATTCGCACCTGCCGGTACTGATCCTGACGGCGGCCGATTCGATCGAGCAGCGCGTCAAGGGCCTGGATCTGGGCGCCGACGATTACATGGCCAAGCCGTTCGCATTGTCGGAACTGGAAGCGCGGGTGCGTGCCCTAACCCGGCGCGGCGCCGGCGGCGGCCCGACCGTGATCCGCCACGGGCCGCTGGCGTACGACCAGGTCGGCCGCATTGCCTATCTCAACGAACAGATGCTGGACCTGTCGGCGCGCGAGCTGGGTTTGCTGGAAGTTCTGTTGCAACGCACCGGAAGGCTGGTGTCGAAGGAACAGCTGGTCGATCACCTGTGTGAATGGGGCGAGGAAGTCAGCAACAATGCGATCGAAGTCTACGTCCATCGATTGCGCAAGAAAATCGAGATCGGTGGCGTACGGATCGCCACCGTCCGCGGCCTCGGTTACTGCCTCGAAAAATTCCCCGACCTGCCCGCGCCGGCCAGCCCGGCCGCGGCCTGAGCCGGCCTTCCCGGCCTGATCGGCACAGTCCGCCATGCTGCGCAACCTGCACCGTCCGGAGCACATTCCGCCAGGTACCGATGCCAGTGCGCGTCGGCGCGACCAGGAATCCGGGTTTGGCCAGGATCGCCCCGACGACGACGATGCGCCGCCAGCGCACGAACCGACCCAGCGCTCGCTGTTCGGTGAAATCCTCGACTGGATGCTGGTGCCGCTGCTGCTGCTGTGGCCGCTCAGCATCGCGATCACCTACATCGCTGCGAAATCGATCGCCAACGAACCGTTCGACCGGGCGCTGGAAGACAAGGTTACGGTGCTGGCGCAGCAGGTGCGCGAAGTCGACGGCAAGTTGTCGGGGCGGTTGCCCGGGTCGGCGCGCGACATCCTGCGCGCCGACGATATCGACAACATCTATTTCCAGGTAATCGGTCCGCGCAACGAGCTGGTCGACGGCGATCGCGACATACCGGCGCCGTCCGACGACGAAAAACCCCAGCCCTGGGCCATCCAGCTGCGTTCTGAAACCATCCACAATACCGAAGTGCGCATCGCCAGCGTCTACGTCGATCTGCGCCGCAATACCAACACGGTGCCGGGCGCAGCGCCCTCGCAACCGCGCATGGCGCTGGTACAGGTGGCTGAAACCATCGACAAGCGCAGCCAGCTCGCCAACCAGATCATCAAGGGCGTGATCCTGCCGGAATTCATCTTCCTGCCGGTAGCGCTGGCGCTGGTTTGGTTCGCGCTGGCACGCGGGCTGGCGCCGCTGGCGCAGCTGCAGCAGCGTATCCGCGCGCGCCGTCCGGATGACCTGAGCCCGATCGAATCCGGCCAGGTGCCGGAAGAGATTTCGCCGCTGGTGCGCTCGCTTAACGAAATGCTGGCGCGCCTGTCGCAGACGATCCAGATGCAGAAGCGCTTCATCGCCGACGCCGCGCACCAGATGAAGACGCCGCTGGCCGGCATGCGCATGCAATCCGAGCTGGCGCTGCGCCAGACCAGCCAGGTCGAAATCCACCGCTCGCTGGAACAGCTGGCCAAGAGTTCGACCACCGCCACCCGCCTGATCAACCAGCTGCTGACCCTGGCGCGCGCCGAAAACCAGACGCCGGAAGCCGCGCCCTTGGTGCCGCTGGAGTTGACCGAGATGGCGCGGATCGTGGTGCAGGAATGGGTGCAACCGTCGTTCGCGCTAAAGATCGATCTCGGCTTCGAGCAGCCAGGGTTTCCGGTGATGGTGCGCGCCAACCCGACCATGCTGCGCGAGCTGCTCAACAACCTGGTCGACAATGCGCTGCGCTACACGCCCGCCGGCGGCCACGTCACGCTACGCATCCGCGCCGACGAAGCGCAGGAGTGGGCCACCATCGAAGTCGAGGATACCGGCCCCGGGATCGCGCCGGCCGAACGGGCGCACGTGTTCGAACGCTTCTATCGCATCCTCGGCAGCAATGTGGAAGGCAGCGGCCTGGGTCTATCGATCGTGCGCGAAATCGCCCAGCAGCATGCGGCCGATGTCGAGATCGATTTCAACCCCCATGCGACCGATCCGAAATATCCGGGCAGCGTGTTCCGGGTAACCCTGGCGATGCAGCCGCGCGCACGCTTCATGGAAGATATCGGCCCGTGAAGCCGCAGCCCGCCTCGCGCCAGCTACAACGACAGATGCGCTACTGGGGCCGTACCCGGCGCCTGACCGTGGCGCTCGGCCTGGTCTGGTTCGTGACCACGTTCGGCACGATTTTCTTTGCCCGTGAACTGTCGCGCTTCACGCTCTTCGGGTGGCCGTTTTCGTATTACATGGTGGCGCAGGGGACTACCCTGATCTATGTCCTGGTGGTCGGGCTGTATGCATGGCGCATGCGTCAACTCGATGGCCGCTACCTGCACGAGGAACACGAAGGGCAAAAAGGGCAAAAAAGGTACGAGGCGCGCGACGATGACTAGGCCGAAATCCAGATCCTTCTCGCGCCGCCTGTCGGGCTACTACGGCGCCTACACCATCGGCTTCGTGCTGTTTCTGGTGGCACTGGCGATCCTGGAAAAGGAAGGTTTTCCGCGCCAGTGGATCGGCTACCTGTTCATGTTCGCCACCATCGTCCTGTATGCCGGCATCGGTGTGCTGAGCCGCACCAGTGATGTCTCGGAATACTATGTCGCCGGGCGCCGGGTGCCGGCCATCTTCAACGGCATGGCCACCGCCGCCGACTGGATTTCGGCGGCCAGCTTCATCAGCCTGGCCGGCGGCCTGTACCTGCTGGGATTCGACGGCCTGGCCTACATCATGGGCTGGACCGGCGGCTACTGCCTGGTAGCGCTGTTCATCGCGCCGTTCCTGCGCAAGTTCGGCCAGTTCACCGTGCCCGATTTTCTGGCCGCACGCTACGGCGCCCTGCCGGCAGCCACCGGCGCCGTACGGCAGCGCGCGGACCTGGTGCGCATCATCGCTGTGATCGCCACCGTCATCATTTCATTTACTTACGTGGTGGCGCAGATCTATGGCGTCGGCCTGATCACCTCCCGCTTCACCGGCGTGGATTTTTCCGTCGGTATCTTCCTCGGACTGGCCAGCATCCTGGTCTGCTCGTTTTTGGGCGGCATGCGCGCCGTGACCTGGACCCAGGTGGCGCAGTACATCATCCTGATCATCGCCTACATGATTCCGGTGGTCTGGCTGTCGGTCAAGCATACCGGCGTGCCGGTGCCGCAGATCGCTTACGGCTCTGCGCTCTCCAAGCTCAGCGCCCGCGAAGTCGAACTGGCGCGCGACCCGAAGGAGCAGGAAGTGCGG
>JAYUWF010000242.1:0-4538 GCA_043753685.1 Herminiimonas sp. | reverse complement strand
GCAAAATTTCGATTTGAGCAAATTCACCTCGGCACCGACCCTTCAAACGACAATGCCCGCGCCACCGGAACGATCCGGCGGCGCGGGCACATCAGGCTGTTAAGGCTGCGCGATCAGGGCGCTCGATACGCTGTCCGCATTCTTGCTGAACACGTTCGCTGCGTCCGCCGCCAGGAGATAGCCTTGCGCCACGAGGGCATTGGCGGCAGCCACGACTTTGGACTTGTAATCGGCCCGTCCGGTGTACAGGTCCGCCAGCGAGGAGCGGTTGTCCGATCCGCCCGCCTTGGATGCATTGTCGACGGCGAAGGCGATGGCAGCGCCGTTCGATGTGCAGGCTTCACCCATCGCATGGCCTGCTGCCCGCAGGTTCCAGCCGGTATAAGTGGCCAACGGCACCTTCACATCGGGCACCAGGATGCCGGCGACTTCATTGCCGTTCTTGTCGACCCGCGGCACCAGGATGCGGTACTGCTTTGCCAGGTTCACGACCGGCGCGGCATTGGTGTAGTCGATCACGAACAGCTGGTTGTAGATGCCGCTGTAGGTCAGGCTCAATGGCGTCGGTTTCGCCGTCGCACCGCTTGGCACCAAGACATTGCTCAGATTCGGAAAACTGATCGCATCGGAACCCACCAGATTGCCGGAAGCGACCGTCGGGTACTGCGAAGCCGGTGGCGCAATGTTCTGGGTGACCCATTTTTCCATTGCCGGGATCAAGGCACGGGTGACTGGTGTCTGTGCAACCGGGCTGCCTGGCAACTGGCACAAGCTGCCAGCGGCTGGAATCGTCAGGGCACCGGTGGTGACACCGGCGCCGCCACCATGCTGGGTTCCGGCGACCAGGTAATAGCGCACGTTGTCCGGCAAGGTCAGGTCTTTACCGGCGCCGTCGGTAACGACCAGCGATGCACGGCCACCCCACCATTCATAGCCACCGTCGAGCTGCATGATCTTCGGGCAAGTATTGTTGGCAAGGCATTTTTGTAGCAGACCATCGGTTGCGCCAGACACCGGATCGGTGATCACGTTATAGGCAAACGGGAACTGCTCGCCCGGCATGAAATGGTCTTCGTGTCCCTTGGACCAGCGGCCGATTTGTGAAAAGCGCAGGTTGGTCCAGGTCTTGCGGCCGGCTGGAATGATCGGCATCAGACCATCGAATACCTTGTTGCCCTGCACATCGGTGTTGAATCCCTGGTACAGGAAATCCCGCAGGAAGCGACCCGATTGCGAAATCCCTTCGCCGATGGCGACGTCGAAATTCGTCGTCGGCGCCGTGCCGCAGGCGATGCCTGTGGCGCAGGGCGCGGTCTTCATGTCGTTCAACGGATTCGGATTACCCTGATTGTCCTTGCTGGCATTGCGCAGGAACGAGACCAGGTCGCGCACCGCTGCAAAGCCGATGCCGTTGATGACCGGATCCTTTGCGCGATAGACGAACTGATAGATGGTGCCGGCATCCGGTCCGGCCGGCACGCCGGCCTGGGCGGGAACCGACGCTGGCGGCGTGAATGACACGGCGACCGCGCCACTGGCGGTGGTCGTGTAGCTCCAGGTCGGAACCGGCACCGAAGGCGCGTTGTAGTCCTGCAGGCCGGCTGCATTGTTCCAGGTCTGGCGCGCGGTGAACACCACTTCCGAGCGATCGGTCAGCGACGCCGGTGGATAGCTCAGTACGATCGTCGTTGGTGAACCGCCAGCGAAATCGGGAACGAATTCCTCGCGCGCCAGGCCCATGATCGAGGTTCCATCCTTGTTCGCTGCCACCGGAAAGTTGACACCGACGGTGGCCGCCGCACCGTTGCCGGTTTGCGGAATATTGCCTTGCCAGCCGCTCCAGACGACCGTGTAGCCGTTGGCCAGCAGCGACGGGAATGTCGCATCCGGCACGGCGCCGGTCGCCAACGCGCCGCCACCGATGTACGAGCCCTGCCCGAGCTTGTTGCCCCGGTTGACGACATCGTAGAACAGCACGCGCTTGGCATTGGCCGGATTTTTCGGGCGCATCAACACCACGTCGGTGGTGTAGGAAACGTAACCGTCGGCATCGACCGGCGCGTTGGCGATGTCGACGATTCCGGCGTTCTCGGCGCTGACGGCGGCGAGCTTGCCGTGCACGATACCCGTAATGACTTGATACGGGCCTGCGGCGCCGGGCGGCGTCGCGCCGTTGTAGGCGTCGACGGTGGAGACGATTTCGAAGCGCTCGATCACTCCCGCGCTTTTGTTACTGCTGCTACCGCAGCCGGCGAGAAGCGTCGCAGCGCATAGGCTCCCCAACAATGCAATTTTCATTTTTTTGTCTCCGTCGTTGTTGATACTGCTTTTTTTATAGTCGCTGGATAAAACAACAAACAACACTGCCCGCCTCCCGGGCCGGGCAGCAGGGTCGTACTCAAAAAATTACAGGAATCCGATCGAAATCCACGGGATCGACGCCACCACGATCACACCCAGCAACAGCGTGAGCATGTAGGGAATCAAGGGGCGCAATCCTTCGCTGGAGTCCACCTTGCTGACGGCGCATGCGGTGTAATACCCGACACCGAACGGTGGCGCGAACAGGCCGATGCCCATGGAGAGGATGACGATCATGGCGTAATGCACTTCATGCACGCCGACCGTCTTGGCGATCGGGAACAGCAGTGGCCCGAACAGGACGATGGCCGGAATCCCTTCCAGCACGCTGCCCAGGACGATGAAGCCGATGATCGACACCAGGATGAAGGTGAAGCGCCCGCCCGGCAGACCGGAAACCACCTCGGCCAACGTATTGGAAAACCCGGATTGCGTCAGCGCCCAGGCCATGCCGGTGGCCGCGCCGATGATCAGCATGATGGCGCCGGACAAGGAGGCGGTTTCGATCAGCATCGGGCGCAGCCGCGCCCAGTCGAATTCGCGGTAGATCAAGAGGCCGACGATGAAGGAATAGACGATGCCGATGGTCGAGACTTCGGTGGCGGTGGCAACGCCTTCGACGACCGCGGCGCGGATCACGAACGGCAGCGCCAGTGCCGGCAAGGCCTTGATGAAGGTGCTGCCGACTTCGCGCCGGGATAGCATTGGCAGGCCGGACAGGTCTTCTGTGCGGCTGCGGAACCACACGACGGCACACAACATGGCGCCCACCACGATCGCCGGCAGCAGGCCGCCGGTAAAAAGCGCCGAAATCGATACGCCGGTGACGGAGCCGACGGTGATCAACACCAGGCTCGGCGGAATCGTTTCGGTCTGCGCGCCGGTGGCCGAGAGCAGCGCCACCAGTTCACCCTTCTTGCAGCCACGCTTGCTCATTTCCGGAAAGAGCGCCGGCGCGATCGCCGCCATGTCCGCCGCCTTGGAGCCGGAGATGCCGGAGATGAGGTACATCGCGCCGATCAGGACATACGACAGGCCGCCGCGCACATGCCCCAGCAACGACGCCAGGAAACCGATCAGGCGGCGCGCCATGCCGGTGACTTCGATCAGCAAACCGAGAAAAACGAACATCGGCACCGACAGCAGCATCAGATGGGACATGCCTTCGCTCATGCGCCCGACCAGCACCACCAGCGGCGTGCCGGTCGTCAATGCCAGATAGCTGAAGGTCGCCAGGCCGAAGGCAAAGGCGATCGGCACACCCAGGAACACGCACACCGAAATCATCCCGACAAAGAAGATGACGAGATTGGCATTGCCCAGGTCCATCAGCATCGGCTTGGCCAGTACCAGCACGCACACCACAGCGGCTATGGCCAGCACGACGCGCACCGCCGTGGCAAAGTGCGAGACCAGGAACAGGCGCAAGGCCGCCGTGACGACCATCAGCAAGGCGCCGATCGGCATGGCGGCAGCACGCCAGGCGGAAGAAATATCCATCCCGGGCATCATCATGTCGCGCTCATCGAGCACGAATTCGCGCGAAGGGTTCAGGATCATGAGCAGAAAGACGATGGTCGAGCCCATCGCGAACGCTTCCAGAAATGCGCGGCGATCCGGCGAGGCGCCGTTGACGAAGGTGGTCATGCGCATGTGCTCGCCGCGGCGCAGGGCAACCACCGAGCCCAGCATGGCGAGCCAGAGAAACAGCACCGATGTCAGTTCGTCCGACCAGGTCAGCGGCGTGTGCAGCACGTAGCGCGCAACGATACCGGTAAACAGAAGAACAATTTCGATCAGTACGAGAATGGCGGCGGTGATTTCGACGCTGGCGCCGAGCCAGGACTCCACCTTCGTCATCAACGCGCGTCCGACCGACATGGTCGTGCAAGCGGGAACGGCAGCAGGATTATTTTCCAGGATATTCATATCGCCTTAATTGATTGATTACGGGTCGTACAAGGCGACGCCGTCCTGTTCCTGACAGTGTCTTTGTCCAAGTGCTGCGCCGGCCGCTGATGGGCAGCGGCCGGCGTTCGAATCCAAACGGTTGAAATCAGGTCTTGCAACCCGATCAGGTCAGCTTGCCGACGGCAGCTTCCAGTTGCGCCCAAGCCTGATCGCCGAATTTCGCTTTCCATTCGTGATAGAACTTGGCCTGTTGCAGCGCCTGGCGA
>JAYUWF010000241.1:0-13685 GCA_043753685.1 Herminiimonas sp. | reverse complement strand
ACAGGTCCTGCGAAACGTTGGTCGCGCCTTCTTCGCCGAAGGCCAGCATCGAGGGATTCTGATTGATCGAGGGCTGCTCGATCACGTTGCCGATGACGTAGGCCGTACCGGCGTTCGGCAAGTCGATTTCGTAACTCGGCTGGCCGCTGGCGGTCGTCCCGGTCTGGCCCGGTGGCGTGCTTGAAAAACGATTGTAGGTAATCGTGTTGAGCTGGGCGCGCGACTTCAGGTTGTGACCGACGTTTGCGTCGTGCGAATAGTTATAACGGAAGGTCAGGCTGGCGACGTTGCCGATGTAGAGATTGTGTGATCGGCCGTCACCGTGGCCGTTGTGGCCGAATTCCGTGTTTTCGATCAGGATGTTGCTGGTTGCCGTGATGCCACCGAGGATGCCGTTCTCATTGTCATGCAGGAAGCTGCCACGCAACGTAAAGTTGTTGCCTTCGAGGCGAAGCGCTGCGCCATTAAGGTCCGGCACCGCGGCGCCGTACATTTCCACGTTCTCGATCACAACGTCGTTACCGATCACCACCCAGGTGCCCTTGCCCATGGCGTTGCTGCCGTTGGCATTGATCTTCGGGCGCCCGTTCACGCCTCGAATCGTCAGATTGCTGGTGTAGATGCCGCAGACGTCACCGGTATAGGTGGCGGCGCCATCGATTTCGACGATGTCGCCGGCAGCGGCGCCGGCGAATGCGGCACACGGTGTCGCATAGGTTTTGCCGGGGCCGACACTGCGCGTGGCGGCATCGGCGTCGAACGCCGCAGTCGCGATCAGGGCCAGGGTCAGAGTGGCGACGACGCGGGGAGCGCGGGTGGCGAGAGGGCGCAGAGGGCGTGAGGAAAGACGGGTCATTGGAACTCCTGAGTGGTTCGTGGGCGACAAATGTGACTTAGTGCAACATTTATCTATGGAAACACTAAATTGTGTCCACGCAAATGGGTAATTTGTAACGATTGGCGAGTGTCCCTAGGCCACCACAGAAGTGTGGCAACCATGCAAAATTGCATGCCAATTCACTATGAAACCGAGGAAAAACGCGAACTTAGAGGTGAACTACTGAACTTTTGCTCGCGCGCATTGTCGTGCGCCGGCGTCTTGAGGAGAGTTTCAGTGTGCAGCGGGGAGGGTCAGATCGGCTTGATGCGTCGCAGATCAGGTTCGGCAACGAATTGGGCAAAATCATCCCTTAATCGCTCGCCTTCGCCGATTGCCAGGCGCCAGTTCTGGATGCGGAAGTCATGATTCAGGCCGTAATACAGGAAATCCTTGCGATCCGGCAGCTTGCTGCGCGAAAGCGTTTGCAGGAAAGCACGTGAAGGCGAGATCAGCAGGACGTTGTCGAGCCAGTGACGATTCTTGCCCAATCCGGCGCGCCGCCACGGCAAAGGCTTGTCGAACCAGCCCGGTACGATGTGGTCGGTGAAATGTGGATACAACACCAGGCCGCCATCGGGATTGCCGGCAATGCGCGAGTAGGGCAACGCCAGATGGTAGTCGATCAGGCCGCCATCCCAGTAATGGCCAGCCGGCGCATGCGGAATGCCGGTCACCGGCGGCATGATGAAGGGCAGGGTTCCGGAGGCCATCAGGGCGGCGAACAGGTTGCCTTCCTGCAGCGGCGCGAAGTGGGTATCGAAGGCATCGAATTTCGCTTTCAGCCAGAAGGCCGGGTCGCGGGGGTCGCCGATGACGACTCGGTCCAGGTGCGCCGCCAGCCGGGTGCGGGAAGCGGCATTGGCCAGGGTGGCTGCGGCAAAGCCGGCGAAGGTCGCCAGGCGGTGGCGCGGCGCGGCCAGCAGGCGGCGGCCGCGCACGGTGAGGATCTGCAATCGATGCAGCGCATGCTCGACCACTTCGGCTTCATGGCCATCGAGGAAATCATGCAGCAGGCGGCGGCACACACCGGCGACGTAATCGGGTGACGGCTTGTGCGGATAACGCTGTTCGCAATACAGGCGCCCGAGCCGTTCGAAGGCCGCAACCGGGTCGGCATGGGCGGCGGCGGTCATGCGCCAGGCGCCGATCGAGGCGCCGATCAGGGTGCGCTCCCTTGGCGCCGAGGGCAACCAGCCGCCGAACAGCCATTGGTCGAGCGCTTGCAGGATCAAGCCTTTCGGCCCGCCGGCCGCACCGGCGACGATGGCGATGTCCTGTGGCCGCAAGCCATGCTCGCGCACGTGCGCCAGCGCCTTCGGGCCGGCATGGATTTCCAGTGCGTGCGATGTCTGCGGCGCGCTCATCGGGGTTCGGGGAGGGTCTGTTTGAGGATCGTGACGCCGGGCGGCAGCGTGATCGACATCGATGCGCTTGACCGGTCCAGCATGCTCCAGATGGTGACGCCCAGCCCGATACCAAGGCCGCAGCACAGCAAGCCGGTCACGCAATAGGCAATGCCGATGCGGCGGGCACGCGCGCCGCGCACCACCGGCGTGTCGCGCCAGAGCATGGCGCCGGGGGGCGGCGATTGGCGGCTACCCAGAATGCGCCAGCCGGTGGCAGCCAGCGCGGCGGACAATGCAGTGACGGTCAGCGCCAGAAGCGCGAAGCCGAGCTTGATGCGGTCGAACGAAGTCGGCGTTGGCAGCGGGCCAAACGCCGATTGCAGCGCTGGCACGATCAGCAGCCAGAATCCAATCGCGCCCAGCACCAGCAGCGCGGCCAGCGCCGCGCCGAAGCGGCGACCGGACGCCGTCGCCGGCATCAGTTCCTGCGTGCCGTCGCGGGTATCGGGCGCAGCGGCATTGTCGGCCTGGTCCATGGCAGCTACCTCAGGAATTGATGGGGGCGTGACTGAAAATCGGTGCCGTGCATCGGCGCAGTGCATCGGTCCGTGGCTCGGTCCGTGGCTCGATAATGAATCGGTCATGAATCGGTATCGGCCCGGCGCGCCCACGTAGTCTACGTCGAAAGCTCAAGGCGCCGGTAGACGCGAGGCCGTGCACCTTATTTGGCGGTGTGCAGTTGCAGCATGGCGGCATTGGTCTCGCCAGTACAGAGCAAGGGCATGACGGCCAGTGCATCCTCGATGGCTGCATTGATGTGCGCCTGCTCCTCCTTGCGCGGCCGGTGCAGCACGAAGTCGACCACCGCCTGTTGCAGGCCGAGCTCGCGCGGATGGCCGATACCGATGCGCAGGCGCCAGTAATCCTGGGTACCGAGCGCGGCGGTAATGTCTTTCAAACCATTGTGGCCACCGGCCGAACCGCCTTTTTTCAGGCGCGCCACGCCGGGCGCCAGGTCGAGTTCGTCGTGCACCACCAACACGTCGGCGGGCGCGATCTTGTAGAAATTCGCCAGCGCGCCGACTGATTGGCCGGAGCGATTCATGAAGGTCTGGGGTTCGAGCAGCCAGACTTCATTGCCCTTGACCGAGGTCTTCGCCAGCAGGGCGTTGTAGCGGCTTTCGCGACTCAGACGGACACCGCAGTTCTGGGCCAGATTGTCGACCAGCCAGAAACCGGCATTGTGTCGGGTCTGTTCATATTCAGGGCCCGGATTACCGAGGCCGACGATCAGGCGAATTGGCATGGATGAAAGGTAACCGAACAATTAAAAACCCGCCATCGGCGCAGGGCACCAAGGGCGGGCGGAGACAGCTGCAGGGTCGGCGCCGTACAGCGCCTGACCCAAGCGGTAGATTACTTCTTGTCCTTGTCGACAGCCGGTGCGGCAGCTGCTGCAGCGGCGGCAGCAGCTTCCGCAGCAGTGGCTTCACCTTCGGCTTCGACCTTGCCGGCCGGGATCGAGGCAGTCGCGATCGTCGGATTGTCGTCGCCACCGTGGATCACGGCGATCACGCCAGCTGGCAGCTTGACGTCGGAAAGGTGAATCGAATTGCCGACTTCCAGCGCGGCCAGATCGATTTCCACGAATTCCGGCAGATCCTTCGGCAAGCAAGTGATGTCGAGGTCGGTCAGGACGTGGCTGATGATGCCCGACGACAGTTTCACCGCTGGCGAAATGTCGGCATTGATGAAGTGCAGCGGCACTTTCACGTGGATCTTCGATTTTGCATCGACGCGCTGGAAATCGGCATGCAGCACCAGTTGCTTGAACGCGTGCATCTGGAAATCGCGCAACAGAACCTGTTCCACCTTGCCGTCGACTTCGAGGTCGAGGATCGAGGAATGGAAGGTTTCCTTTTTCAGCGCATGGTACAGCGCGTTGTGGTCCAGGGTGATGTTGACCGGGGCTGCGGTGCCGCCATAGACGATACCGGGAGTTTGGCCAGCAATGCGCAGGCGGCGGCTCGCTCCGGTCCCCTGCAGATTGCGTGCAAATGCGATGACTTTCATGTGATGCTCCAAAAATTCAGGGCAGGGATCAAAACGCTCCCAACCCTGCGGTTGTGATCCCCCGCGACCAGGGGATCTTGAAAGGATGCGGCAGTCGCCGCGTCCAGAATTTGGTTCAAAGCGCCTGAAAAAACTGGGATGGCAAGCCGGTGTAACGACGCCAGCAGGGTTTTGTCAGGTGCTTTCAATCCGCAAACAGCGACATGACCGAGTCGCCGGTACTGATGCGGCGGAACGTCTCGGCCAGCACTTCGGCGCACGACAGCACCCGGATCTTGGTGCACGCGCGGGCTGCGGCCGACAGCGGAATGGTATCGGTCACCACCAGTTCGTCCAGCGGCGAGCTGGCGATGCGCTCGATGGCCGGGCCCGACAGGACTGCATGCGTACAGTACGCGACGACCTTCTTGGCGCCGCGTTCCTTCAATACTTCGGCCGCCTTGGTCAGGGTGCCGGCGGTGTCGACCATGTCATCCATGATCACGCAATTGCGGCCATCGACTTCGCCGATGATGTTCATGACTTCCGAGACATTGGCCTTCGGGCGCCGCTTGTCGATGATCGCCAGGTCGCAGTCGAGCCGCTTTGCCAGTGCCCGGGCGCGCACCACGCCGCCAACGTCGGGCGAAACCACCAGCAGATCGCCGTAATTCTTGCTCACCAGGTCCGTCAAAAGGATCGGCGAGGCATAAATGTTATCGACCGGAATGTCGAAGAAGCCCTGGATCTGATCCGCATGCAGATCCATGATCAAGACGCGCTCGACGCCGGCTTCCTGCAACATGTTGGCCACTACCTTTGCCGAAATCGCCACCCGCGCCGAACGCGGTCTGCGATCCTGCCGCGCATAGCCGTAGTACGGTATCGCGGCGGTGATGCGGCCGGCCGATGCGCGCTTCAAGGCATCGACCATCAACATGATTTCCATCAAATTGTCGTTGGTCGGCGAGCAGGTGGACTGCAAGACGAAAACATCCTTGCCGCGCACGTTTTCATTGATTTCGACGACCACTTCGCCATCCGAAAACTTCGACACCACGCATTTGCCAAGCGCAATGCCCAGATGCCGGGCCACGCCAGCCGCCAGCTCCGGGTTTGCATTACCGGTAAAAACCATCAGGTTCTCGAGCGCCATGGTGTTCCTGAAAACAGGTTTAAATAATCCGCACTGCACGACCGGGCAGCGCTACAAGGCAATACAGTAAATCAGTACCATAGTGCAATACTTCGGCAGTAAAAAAGCCGCCATGCCTGACTGGATCAGTCGCGCCGTGGCGGCTTGCCCGGACATCCGCGGAACCGCGCGATGTCGCTGGTGAACTTGCTGTCGCTTGCTGGTAAATGCTGCGTGGTGAACATGTTGAATGGCAGGGGAAGAAGGATTCGAACCTTCGAATGCTGGAATCAAAATCCAGTGCCTTAACCGGCTTGGCGATTCCCCTACACAACTGGTTGTCCGTCTTCGTATTTTCGCTAGGACTAGCGCTCAATGCAATGACAAACGAATTCTTTGGCTACGAATGCTGCAAATACCGCATCGGGTGTTGTGTGAGCGCTCGGGCTTTCCACGCTTTCCACGTTTTTGATCGCCCCGCCACTGCTGCGAGCGCCGCGTCGGCAAGCTGTTCGTGCGCGAAGGCGCAAAACACACAGGCGCCGGAGCCGGTGATGCGGGCCTCACCGAAGTGTCCCAGCCACGCAACCGCTTCGGCAACCGGGGCAAACAACGCCATGGCGACATTCTGCAGATCGTTCTTTCCAAAGCCGATCGGGGCCCTTGAAAAGTCCGCTATTTTGACGGGTTTGGTATCTCTTGTCAAATCCGTTGAGCCGAAGATCGCCGCGGTCGGTACCATCACGCCGGGTTCGATCACGACGTACCAGAGCTCGGGCGTATCGATGGCGACCAGTTCTTCGCCGATGCCTTCGGCAAAGGCGTTGCGGCCGAAGATGAAAAACGGTACGTCGGCGCCCAGTTGCAAGCCGAGCGCCATCAACTCGCCGGAGCCCAGAGCATCGCCCCACAGATGGTTCAGGGCCATCAATGTGGTGGCCGCGTCGGAGGAACCGCCACCGAGGCCGCCGCCCATCGGCAGGCGCTTGGTGATGGCGATGTCGACCCCTGGAATGACCTGGCCGGTGCGCTCTGCCAGCGTGGTTTGCAGCAGCCGCGCGGCGCGCACGGTGAGGTCATCGTCTTCGGCCACGCCGTCGAGCTCGGTGACACGCGCGATGCGCTCGTCGTCGCGTAGGTGAAAATCCAGGGTATCGCCGTGATCGACAAGTTGAAATACCGTCTGCAGCAAGTGGTAGCCATCATCGCGGCGCCCGGTCACGTGGAGAAACAGGTTCAGCTTCGCCGGCGCCGCGCAACCGGTCAGGAAGCGGGGCGCGATGTCACCGAATCCGCTGGCATGAGCGGGTTCGGGCGGCGGACCACCATTGCCCGAGTCCGGTTCCGGCTGGCTCAACGCGGCTGCCACTGGTCGATCACGATGCGCAGGCTGACATTGCCGGCCTGGCTGGTCAGGCGTTGCAGGTCGATGCGCTTCGGGCGGGCGCCGGTCGGGCCGGCATCGGTGTCCCAGGTCGGGTAATGCACCAGCCAGCCGTCGGCGCTCTTCAGGTAGGCAGCGTCACCGACGGCGTCGGCGCGCGCGGCGCGGCGCAGGCCCTGGCTGTCGGTGGCGAAGCCCTGCAGCCAGTCGCGCAATCCCGATACCGGCAACGGCCAGCCGAGCGCTGCGGTGGCCAGTCCATCGACGTCGGCGGCCTGGCGTGGCGGCTGGCCCGATTGCAGCAGCGTCGAGCCGTTCGGCGTGACCTCGATCGTGGCCAGGGTCTGGCCAAACGGCGAGAGCAGGGTGACCAGGATCCGTCCGCTTTCCTGCACCCAGGTGAATTTGCCGTCGAGCGCCTGTTCGCTGCCATTTTGCTGATACCGGACGGACAGGCGGCCGCTGATGTCGATCGCTTCGCGGTAAGGTCGAACGGTCGCTTCGGCGTTCTCCCTGGGCGATGAGGATACGGTGCCGGGTGGAGCCAGTCCGGCGCACCCCGTGATCGTGACGACGGCGAAAATCAAGGAGTAGAACTTGCCGTAACGCCGGCCGGCAGCCACCTTCAGGCGGGTCCGATGAAAGCCCGCCACTTACAGCGCCACGCGCAGGCGTGCCAGGGTGCTCTTCAGGGTGTCGTTCTTCGGATCTTTGGTGTTGGCATCGCGCCAGAGTTTCTGCGCATCGTCCTTCTGCCCCTTTACCCACAGGACTTCACCCAGATGCACGGCGATCTCCGGATCGGGACGCAGGGCATAGGCACGCCGCAGCAGGTCTTCGGCTTCCTTCAGTTTGCCGAGCCGGAACTGGACCCAGCCCAGGCTATCCATGATGAACGGATCTTCGGGCGCCATGCTTAGCGCTTTTTCCACCAGAACGTACGCTTCGGGAAGACGGATATTGCGTTCGGCAAAGGAGTAGCCAAGTGCGTTGTAGGCATTCTGGTTATCTGGCGCCAGTTCCATCACCCGCCGCAGCGCCTTTTCCATCACGTCCAGGTTGTTGGCCTTCTCCGCCACCATGGCGTAGTCGTACAGCAGATCGGTATTGTCGGGATAGCGCTTCAAGGCATCGCCCAGGACCGTGAAGGCGGCCGCACTCTGGTCGGCATCCCGCAGGATCTGCGCTTCCGCCAGGATCAGCTGGGTCTGTTCCCGCTCGCCTTCGGGCGTGGTTTCGCGCAGGATGCGCTGCCCTTCCGCTACATTGCCACGCTTTGCGACGATCTGGGCGCGCTTGATCTGGGCCGTCAGCACGCCTTCGCCGGCGTCGATCTGGGACAGCCACTTCAGGGCGGCGTCCGGATCCTTGCGGTCTTCGGCAATTTGCGCCAGTACCAGCAGCGCCTGGCTCGGATCCCGTTCTTCATCGGGGGCGGCGGCCAGCGCCTTCAGATACCGGATCAGGAATTGCTCGGCTTCCGGCAAGTGGTCGGTTTGCACGCCCAGCATTCCGAGTGCGTACAGGCTGGTCAGGCTGTCCGGCTGCTGCGCCAGCAATTGCTGGAACTGGATGCGCGCGAGGTCGTATTTCTTTTGCTCGACCAGGCTGCGGGCATAGGCGGTCCGGACTTCGGTGGCTTTCGGATTGGCGGCCAGGTAGGTCGTCAGGATCTTGCTGGCTTCGGCCGGGTCCGGCGTGACTTGCGCCAGGGTGAGGATGGCCAGGTCCGAGTTCGGCTTGATCGCCAGTGCGGCGAGCGCTTCCTGGCGGGCGCGCCCTGCATCGCCCTTGACGAAGGCATTGAGCGCCAGCGCGATGTGACTTTCCGGCAGCGACGGGTAAGGCGCCACCAGCGCTTCCAGCATCCTGAAGGCGCCGTCCCTGTTCTTGGCGTTGGCCAGCATGCGCTGGGTCTGCAGGATCATCAGCGGACGCATCGCCGGCCGCGCCTCGGTCAGGCGT
Organism: Herminiimonas sp.; assembly: GCA_043753685.1. Lineage (GTDB taxonomy): Bacteria > Pseudomonadota > Gammaproteobacteria > Burkholderiales > Burkholderiaceae_D > JANXSS01. The sequence continues at coordinate 4,923 of JAYUWF010000241.1, read as the reverse complement.
TTTTCAAGAATCGATTGCGCTTCGTCGAGGTTGTCGCCCAGCAGGATGAAGCCCAGGTAATACTGGGTCGCTTCGGCTGAATTCGGCGCCAACTCACGCCACAGGCGCACCGCGCTCATCGCTTCGCCGGCTTGCTTGGCGCTCAGCGCGATTTCGGCGGCACGCCGGGCCAGGCGCGGGTCCCGGGTCTGTTGCGCGGCACTCAGTTCGGTGACGTAGGCGCTTTGCCATTCACCGCGTTGAAAGGCAATTTCCGCAGACAGCAACTTGAACAGCAGTTCGTCCGTCAATTCAGCGGCAGGCAAGGCATCTTCCACCGCTTCGACGCTGCCGCGCCCGCCGCTCCTGCTGGCCTTGACCGTGGCGATTCCGATTGGCATTGCCTCGCCGGCAATCGGATCACTCGCCGGCGCGGTGCGGGCCTGCGGCACGAGGCCGGCACAGGCCGTCAGCAGGGACGACAGCGTTACAATGACGAAAGCGTTTTTCAAGGGAGTTCCTGGCGGATGAAACGACCTTCGATTCTACGCCCAAGTGGCCGCCCGTGCGCTGCCGCAGCCCGGTGCGCGGCCGCTGCAAACCACGGCTCAGAGCATAATTGTGTTTTTTAAAATGCCTTCGAAATCGATTGGTTGTGGTCCACCGATCGGACCGCTCTTGCGGCAGGCGAAACGGCTACCAGATGAGGCAGGGTGCCGCTTCCAGCACCTCCACCGTTTCGCGCTTCGTTTAACGCCTCGTTTAACGCCTCGTTTAACGCCACGTTTCCCGCTGCCGGTTCGCCATCGTCCCTGCGGGCCATCACCGCACCGTCCAGAAAGCACGTCGCCGCATGCCAGAATTACCAGAAGTGGAAGTCACCCGGCGCGGCGTCGCGCCGCATCTCGAAGGCAGGATGGTCACGGCGGTGGTGTTGCGCCATACCGGACTGCGCTGGCCGTTTCCGGCGGGACTGGACGCGCAATTGGGTGGCCGCACCATCCGCGCCGCCGGCCGGCGCGGCAAGTACCTGTTGCTGGAATTCGAACATGGCACCCTGATCATCCATCTCGGCATGTCCGGCCATTTGCGCATCCTGCCCCATCCGACCATACCGGCCAAGCACGATCATTTCGACCTGGTGGTCGGCGATCAGCTGATGCGGCTGACCGATCCGCGCCGCTTCGGCGCCGTCCTCTGGCATCCGCAGGAAGACGGCGCGGTCGACAACCACCTGCTGTTGCGCAGCCTCGGCACCGAACCGCTGGAGCCTGGCTTCACGGCAGAGTTGTTATATCGGCAAACCCGCAACCGGGCATCGCCGATCAAGCAAGTGTTGCTTGCAGGTGACATCGTTGTCGGCGTCGGAAATATTTACGCCTCCGAAAGCCTGTTCAGGGCCGGTATCAATCCCAAGACTCCGGCGCGCAGGATCAGCCTGGCGCGCTACGAAAAGCTGGCACTGGCGATCCGCGACATCCTCGCTGCCGCTATCCTGAAAGGCGGCAGCACGCTGCGGGATTTCGTCGGCGCCGACGGCCAGACCGGCTATTTCCAGCAAAGCTATTTTGTCTACGATTGCGCCGGCAAGCCGTGCCGCGTATGCGGCGCGGCAGTGCGCCAGATCCGCCAGGGGCAGCGTTCAACCTTCTATTGCGTGAATTGTCAAAAGTGAAGACCGGTGCTAGATTCAATCGTTGATCAATTGTCGATACCTGGCATCTAGGAAAATCGTGAGCGAACTGGTTCAAACGTTTCAACAATACAGTGGCTGGCGCGCGTCCGTCGCGGCCGCGCTGAGCCGCTATCGCGCCAGCCTCGACGCCGCCGATCTGGCCGATGCGGCAAGCGAAGAGCGTATCGCCCAGCTCGTGACCCGGCTCGCGCAGGACAAGCTGTCGATCGCTTTCGTGGCCGAGTTCTCGCGCGGGAAATCGGAACTGATCAACGCGATCTTCTTTGCCGACTACGGCCAGCGCATCCTGCCTTCTTCGGCCGGTCGCACCACCATGTGTCCGACCGAGCTGATGTACGACGAAAGCTTCCCGCCCTGTATCCGCCTGTTGCCGATCGAAACCCGGGCCGAGGCGCGCAGCACCAGCGACTTCAAGGATCAGCCGCAGGTCTGGACCGTGCTGCCGCTCGATCCGTCGTCGGGCGACGGCATGCTCGACGCGTTCCGCCAGGTCAGCCTGACCAAGCGCGTGCCGGTCGATGAAGCAAGCCTGTATGGCCTATTCGATGCACAGGATCCGGATGCCGCCGGCAGCGTCGACGCCCAGGGTATGGTCGAGATTTCACTGTGGCGCCATGCAATCGTCAATTTTCCGCATCCCCTTTTGAAACAGGGCCTGGTCATCATCGACACGCCGGGTTTGAATGCGATCGGCACCGAACCCGAATTGACCCTCAACCTGATTCCGAATGCCGACGCAGTGCTGTTCGTGCTGGCGGCCGACACCGGCGTGACCAAGAGCGACATCGCGCTCTGGCGCGACCATATCGGCGGCACCGGCGCCGGGCGCCTGGTGGTGATGAACAAGATCGACAGCATGTGGGATGAACTGCGCAGCGACGAACAGGTCGCACGGCAGATCAATGTCCAGGTCGAGAACGTGGCGAGTGCGCTGGGATTGGCGAGGACACAGATTTTTCCAGTGTCGGCACAAAAAGGCCTGGTCGGCAAAATCCAGCAGGATGCGGCGCTGCTGCAAAAAAGCCGCTTGCCGGAACTCGAGCATGCGCTGTCGCACCAATTGATTCCGGCCCGACGCGAAATCGTGCGCGACCTGCTGACGCACGATGTCGGACTGTTGACCGCTTCGCGCCAGGCATTGATCGATGCGCGCTTGCGCAACGTGGTCGAGCAATTGTTCGAATTGAAAAGCCTGCGCGGGAAAAACCAGAAAATCGTCGAGCACATGATGCATCGCATCGATGTCGAACGAAAGGAATTCGATGGCAGCCTGTTCAAGCTGCAGGCCACGCGCGCCGTCTTCACGCGGCTGTCGACCGATGTGTTCACGAGCCTGGGCATGAACATTCTCAAGCGCGACATCCGCACCGCGCGCGAGGCGATGGACAGCAGTTTCTTCAGCGCCGGCCTGCGCCAGGCGGTGCGCCAGTTCTTCCAGCAGATCCAGGCGAACCTGATCCTGTCCGGCCAGAAGACCGATGAAATCAGTGAAATGATGACGGTCATGTATCGAAAGTTCTCGACCGAGCACGGGCTGGCGGTCTCGACACCGATGCCGTTTTCGCTCGACAAGTATCGCAAGGAGATCATGGTCATCGAAGCGATCTACCAGAAGCAGTTCGGCGCCGCGACGCTGATGACGATGCCGCAGGTGGCGCTGATGCAGAAATTCTTCGATTCGATCGCCTCGCGCGTCAAGCAGACGATTTCGAAAGCCAACCGCGATGTGGAAACCTGGCTCAAGGTCGTGATGTCGCCGCTGGAAGCGCAGATCCATGAACACAAGCTGCAGCTGCGCCGGCGCAAGCAGTCGATCGAACGGATTCACCTGGCCACCGACAGCCTGGAAGAAAAGGTCGAAGCGCTGGAAGCCATGCAACGCGAGCTCGATACCGTCAAGGCGAGCGTGGGCTCGGCCGAACAGGCGCTGAAGCAATCCATCTCCGCCGAATTCGCTGCCTTGAGGACAAGGGCTGCAGCCTGATGAAACGCGTGCTGGTGCAGGACCGCGGCGACAGCATGCCGGCGGCGCCGGATTCGCTGGCCGATCCGAGCTTTGCCCCGGACGTGATCACCTGGCAAAAGACGCATGGACGGCACACTCTGCCCTGGCAAAACACGGACGACGCCTACCGCATCTGGCTCTCCGAAATCATGCTGCAGCAGACCCAGGTCGCCGCCGTGATTCCCTACTACGAAAAATTCCTGCGCAGTTTCCCGACCGTGCAGGCCCTGGCAGCCGCACCCAGCGAAGACGTGATGGCGCACTGGAGCGGCCTCGGGTATTACACCCGCGCGCGCAATCTGCATCGCTGCGCGCAACAGGTGGTGGCATTGCACGGTGGCGTGTTTCCGGCCGATCCGGATGTTCTGGCAGAGTTGCCGGGCATCGGGCGCTCGACGGCGGCGGCGATTACCGCATTCGCTTACGGCACGCGCGCTGCGATCATGGACGGCAATGTCAAACGGGTGTTTGCCCGGGTGTTCGGCGTGAGCACCTATCCGGGTGAAAGGAAGACCGAAGAACGCTTGTGGCAGCGCGCCGTGGCGCTGCTGCCCTCAACCGATCTGCAATCGTACACGCAGGGCTTGATGGATCTGGGAGCGACGCTTTGCACCCGCAGCAATCCGGCATGTCCGCGCTGCCCGCTGGCGCCGCGCTGTATCGCGTTGGCGAGCGATCGGGTGGCCGAACTGCCGGTGCGCAAACCGAAAAAAACCGTCCCGGAAAAACACGCCGTGATGCTGGTGATCACCGATCGCGACCAGGTGTTGCTGACCCAGCGCCCGGATCAAGGCATCTGGGGTGGCCTGCTGTCGCTGCCGGAGTTGGCCGGCTTCACGCTGGACGCACCCGAAGCGCTCGATACGCCGGCGGCGCAGCGCGCGTTCCGGGAATCCCTCGATCGAATGACGGCGCCCTTCGGCACGGTGCAATCCTGCGCGCCGCTGCAACCGTTTTCACATGGCTTCACGCATTTCAAGCTGCATGTGACGCCGTATCAGGTCATGCTCGGCAATCGCCTTGCCGGCGTAGCGCAATCGCAGCAAGTCTGGTGGGAAGCGCATCGGCTGGCCGATGCGCCGTTACCTTCACCGATCAAGAAACTTTTGCTGGCCTTGTTTACGACCGACGATCTGTTTGCTGCCTAGAGCAGATTTCGTAATGGTATATCCGCGCTACGCACCACTTCGAGCCACATTGCGGTGTTGCAGCGCGCTTGTGTGGCCCGCCACACGGCGCTCAC
>JAYUWF010000240.1:0-4541 GCA_043753685.1 Herminiimonas sp. | reverse complement strand
TGCTTGCAGGCCTGCCCAAAAAGTTGGCTGGCGCAGTGGCATCCCAGAACCGGTGGCTTCCGTTTTAGGATGGCGTATGTCCATGGATGCTTTGACAGAAAACCAGCTCGATCATCTTCGGCACTTGCTGGATCAGCGGGAAGCGGCCTTGCGCTCCCATTTGCAACAGGAAAGCGATGCCAGGGAAGAGTACGTGCAGGTCGCCAGCGAGGCGCCGGATCCGGGCGATGCCTCCTTTGCGACCCTGTCCATCGACCTGGGCAACGCTGCCGTCGGCCGCGATCTGGCCGAGTTGCGCGGAATTGCCGGCGCGCGGCGCCGCATCGAACGCGGCGAATACGGCGAATGTGTCCTGTGTGGAGATGAAATCCCCTATGCGCGACTGACGGCGCAGCCGACCGCCGAACGTTGCGCACCCTGCCAACACACCTTCGAACGCACCCATGCCGAAGGCGGCAGCCGAAGTTCTCTTTGAGGAAAGGCACGGTTGCGACGGATGGTCGTAAAATCATGCATTGTGCAATCCATTTTCCAGGACACTTCGCATGACCAGCTTTCTGATTCCCACACTTCAACTGATGCCAAAGGCCGAGCTGCACATGCATCTCGAAGGGTCGCTCGAGCCCGAACTCATATTCGCTCTGGCAAAGCGCAACGACGTCAAGCTTGCCTATTCGTCAGTGGAGCAATTGCGGCGCGCCTATGCCTTCGAGGATCTGCAATCGTTTCTGGACGTGTACTACGCCGGCGCCAGTGTCCTGTTGAAGGAGCAGGATTTTTACGACATGACCTGGGCCTACTTGCTGCGGGCGAAGGCCGACAACGTGATCCATGTCGAAGTCTTCTTCGATCCGCAGACGCATGTCGATCGGGGTGTTGGCTTTGCAACGGTGGTCAATGGCATTCACCGCGCATTGCAGAAAGGGCAGGCAGAACTCGGCATCAGCAGTGGCCTGATCATGTGCTTTCTGCGACACCTGTCCGAAGAGGATGCCTTCGCCACGCTGGAGCTGGCGCTGCCGTTTCGTGACAAGCTGGTCGGCATCGGCCTGGATTCGTCGGAGCAGGGCAATCCGCCGGAAAAATTTGCCCGCGTGTTTGCCCGCGCCCGCACGCTCGGCCTGCACCTGGTCGCGCATGCCGGCGAAGAAGGGCCGCCGGCGTTCATCAAGACGGCGCTGGACGTGCTGAAGGCCGAGCGCATCGATCATGGCGTGCGGTGCACCGATGACGCCGCCCTGATGCTGCGCCTGGCGAAAGAAAAAATGCCGCTGACCGTTTGCCCGCTGTCGAATGTCAAGCTGCAGGTCTTCGACCGGATGGAGCGTCATAACTTGCTGCAGATGCTCGACGCCGGCATCAAGGTCACCATCAATTCCGACGACCCGGCCTATTTCGGCGGCTACGTGAACGACAATTATGTCGCGGCATTCAATGCATTGCCGCTCAACCGGCGCCATGCGTACCAGCTGGCGCGTAACAGTTTTGAAGCCGCATTCCTGCCGGCGTCCGTCAAGGACGACTACATCGCGCGCCTCGATATCTTCTTCCGCACGCCGCTGGCGTCGGTGACAGCATCGTCGGCCGAAATCGGGTAGCCTGAATCAATGATGATGCAATCCTTGCGCATGACCCTGCGCGACTGGCGCGCCGGCGAGCTGCGCTTTCTGTTACTGGCACTGATTGTGGCGGTGGCATCGCTGTCTTCGGTCGGGTTCTTCGTCGACCGCCTGCGCACCGGATTGACGCGCGATGCGCATCAGCTCCTGGGCGCCGATCTGGTGATCAGCGCGGATCAACCGGTCAATGCCGGATGGGCGCAGCAAGCTGCGGCGCGTGGACTGCAGGTTGCCCGAACCGTGACGTTTCCGAGCATGGCGATCGCCGGCAGCGGCGACGCTGCGTTGTCGCAACTGGTCGCGGTCAAGGCGGTCAGCAGCGGTTATCCCCTGCGCGGCAACCTGAAGCTTGCCAAGGCCGGCGCACCCGACGGTGTATCGACCCGCCTGACGCCTCGTCCGGGCACCGTGTGGCTGGATCCGGCGGTGCTCTCCGCACTGCGCCTCGCACCCGGCCAGACGGTCAAGCTTGGCGACAAGTTGCTGAGCGTCGATGGCGTGATCGCGGTGGAGCCGGATCGCGGCGCTTCCTTCATGAATTTCGCGCCGCGCGCGATGCTGGCAGTGGAAGACCTGCCCGCCACCAACCTGATCCAGGCCGGCTCGCGCGTGACCTACCGGTTGCTGGTCGCCGGCCCACCGGCGCAGGTGCTGCCATTCCAGAAGATGGTCAACGCCGAGATCGAACGGGACAACCTCAAGGGCATCCGCATCGAGTCGCTTGAAACCGGACGGCCGGAAATGCGCGCCACCCTGGATCGCGCCGAACGTTTCCTGTCGCTGGTCGGCCTGTTGTCGGCCATGCTGGCGGCCGTGGCGATCGCCATGGCGGCGCGCCGCTTCATGCTGCGCCACGTCGATGCCTGCGCCATGCTGCGCTGCCTCGGTCTGACGCAGAACCAGGTGACGGCAATGTACCTGATCGAGTTCCTGATGATCGGTATCGGTGGCAGCGTCGTCGGCGCCGCAGTCGGGTTTGCCGCGCACGTCGTATTGCTGGAGTGGCTGGGCAAGCTGGTGTCGAATGAATTGCCACCGGCCAGCGTCTTGCCGGCATTCCAGGCAATTGCGACCGGGCTGGTGCTGCTGGTCGGCTTTGCGATCGCGCCGATCCTGCAGCTGCGCAACGTGCCGCACAATCGCATGGTGCGGCGCGAGCAGGATGCGCCGCAGGCGGCGACGGTGGCGACGTACTTGCTCGGCACGGTCAGTTTCGTGGGATTGCTGTTGTGGCAGGCGGGTAATCTGAAGCTCGGCTTGCTGACCGCCGCCGGATTCCTCGGTGGGCTGGCCGTGTTCGCACTGGCTGGCTGGCTGAGCCTGAAATCCCTGCGTTTCCTGCGCGGCGCGGTCGACCACGCCGGCTGGCGCTTCGCCCTGACGGCGCTGCAACGGCGCCCGGCCGCGACGCTGGTGCAGATCGTCGCGCTGGCGCTGGGCCTGATGGCGCTGCTGCTCTTGACGGTTGTGCGCGGCGACCTGGTCGAAGCCTGGCGCGCTGCCACGCCGGCCGACGCGCCGAATCAGTTCGTCATCAACATCCAGCCCGACCAGAAATCGGCCGTGGAAGAGCGCTTGAAGGCGCATGGCATCGGCGCGGCGCAGTTGTATCCGATGATCCGCGGACGCCTGGTCCAGATCAACGACCAGCCGATCACGGCGGCCACATTTGCCGACGACCGGGCAAAACGGCTGGTGGAACGGGAATTCAATCTCTCGACCATGGCTGCGCTGCCGTCGCAGAACGTGGTCAGCGCCGGCCGCTGGTTCGACAACACCCGGCCCGAGGCATCGGTCGAGGAGGGCCTGGCCAAGACACTTGGCCTGAAGCTGGGTGACCGGCTGGTGTTCGACATAGGCGGCCAGCAGGTCACGGCGCCGATCACCAGCCTGCGCAAGCTGGACTGGGGCTCGATGCGGGTGAATTTCTTCGTGATCATCAATCCGAAGGCAATGGCCGATTCGCCGCAGACCTGGATCACGGCGTTTCACCTGCCGCCGCAGGACACTGCCTTCGTCAATGGTCTGACCAGCGAATATCCGAACCTGACGGTGCTGGACGTCGGCAGCGTGCTGCGCCAGATCCAGGTCGTGGTCGACCAGGTCGTCACGGCCGTTGAATTCCTGTTTCTGTTCACCCTGGCCTCCGGCGGGCTGGTGCTGTATGCGGCCCTGCTCGGCTCGCAGCACGAGCGCACGCGCGAAGCAGGGCTGTTGCGCGCGCTCGGCGCCACCCGGCGTCAGTTGTCAACCGCGCAATGGATCGAATTCGCGCTGGTGGGCAGCGTCGCCGGCATTCTGGCCGCCAGTGGCGCTGCCATCGTCGGCTGGGCGCTGGCGCATTTCGTCTTCGATTTCGCCTGGGTCTTCAGCCCATGGGTATGGATTGCGGGTGTCACCGCAGGCGCGCTCTGCGCCTTGCTGGGCGGCTGGATCGGCTTGCGCAGCGTCTTGCAGCAACCGCCGCTGCAGACCCTGCGCGAAGCCTGACAGCGTCACCAAAAACACCCCTGTAAAAATCCTTTTCCCGAAACCACTTCGCCTGATCCGTCGCAAGTCCTGCGTGGATCAGGCAGGTAGCCTTCTACGATGGACGGCGCAGCGCATTGTGCGGATCTGCATGCCTGTTCCGGTTTCCGTAGAGGGATTGCTCAGCATGAATGTACTTGTCGTCGGTGGCGCCGGTTACATCGGATCGCACATGGTCAAGATGCTGTTAGGCGAGGGGCAGCACGTGATCACGCTGGACAATCTGTCGGGTGGATATCGCGATGCCGTTCTGGGCGGCGAATTCGTCGAAGGCAGCCTGGCGGACCGGGCGCTCTTGAATACCTTGTTCGCACTGCGCAAGATCGACGCGGTCATGCATTTCGCTTCCTTCATCCAGGTCGGCGAATCGATGCGTGAACCCGGCATGTACTA
>JAYUWF010000239.1:0-13688 GCA_043753685.1 Herminiimonas sp. | reverse complement strand
CGATGTTGGCGCCCGAAGCAGCGCCGGCGGCCGCCGAACCAGGATCGGCACCGGCATCGACCTCGGCGGCGGACCTGGCCGCAACCTCGGTGCGATCCCCGCTGGCGCCGCGACCTTCAAAACCGATACCGCTGACGGTCGTGCACGACTTTGCCGAACTGCCCTTCGCCTCGCAGAGCCTGGATCTGGTGGTGCTGCCGCATATCCTGGAGTTCGCGAAGGAGCCGCACCAGGTGCTGCGCGAAGTCGAGCGGGTCCTGATACCCGAGGGCCAGCTGATCGTGTGCGGCTTCAACCCGGCCAGCCTGTGGGGCGCGCGGCAAGTCGCCGGACGCCTGTCGGGCGCGCCGTTCCTGCCGCGCGATGGCGAATTCATCAGCCTGCCGCGCCTGAAGGATTGGCTGAAACTGCTCAACATGGAAGTCAACCGCGGCCACTTCGGCTGCTATGCGCCGCCATGCACCACCGAGACCTGGCTCAATCGCTACGCGTTCATGGAACAGGCCGGCCATCGCTGGTGGCCCTACCTGGGCGCCGTGTACATGGTGCAGGCCATCAAGCGGGTCAAGGGAATGCGCCTGATCGGCCCGGTCTGGAAGCGTCATCCCGTCACGGCGCCGAATGCGATGCCGGCGACCAACCGTTCGAATCACGACGAATCTTGCCGAATCATGAAGAATCATGATTCACCAACCTGAAAGCAGCATGGAACCGTCCAAGGAAACAATCAATATCTACACCGATGGCGCCTGCAAGGGCAACCCCGGCCGGGGAGGCTGGGGCGCGCTCATGATGATGGGCGAGCATGCCAAGGAACTGTTCGGCGGCGAAGCCAACACCACCAACAACCGCATGGAACTGAAAGCCGTGATCGAAGCCCTGACGGCATTGACGCGGCCCTGCGTCGTGGTGGTGCATACCGACAGCCAGTACGTACAGAAGGGCATCAGCGAATGGATCCACGGCTGGAAGGCGCGCGGCTGGAAAACCGCCGCCAAGGCGCCGGTCAAGAATGTCGACCTGTGGCAGGCGCTCGATGCGGCGCAGGCGCGCCACACCGTCGAGTGGCGCTGGGTGCGCGGCCATAACGGCCACGAAGGCAACGAGCGCGCCGATGCCCTGGCCAACCGCGGCGTCGAGATCGCACCGCGTTAAGCTGTGCTCGACAAGCTACTGCGCGATCCGGACTTGCGCCTCCGGTGCTCAGCGTACCTGCGAAGAGCCAGGTGCGTGCAAGCACCTGTCGCTGCGCAGGGGGACGGCAGGCCGTCCACATCTCCAGCTTCGCCGCTTCCGCTCCTCGGCACAATTCCGGATCGCTCGCTACGCCTGCCGAACACAGCTTAAAAAAATGCTCCTCAAACGAGCTCTATCGTTACCCTTTCCAGGATTTTTTCCATGCGTCAAATTTTTCTCGATACCGAAACCACCGGCCTGAATCCGCGCTCGGGCGACCGCATCATCGAGATCGGTTGCGTGGAATTGGTCAATCGTCAGTTGACCGGCAATAATTTTCACAAGTACGTCAATCCGGAGCGCGACTCGGAAGAAGGCGCCCTGGCGGTGCACGGCCTGACGACGGAATTCCTGTCGGACAAGCCGAAATTCATCGAGATCGCCGATGAATTGCGCGCCTATCTCAACGGCGCCGAAATCATCATCCACAACGCACCGTTCGACGTCGGTTTTCTGGATGCGGAATTCGCGCGGCTGAATGTGCCGCGTTTCAAGGATCATGTCGGCGAGATCGTCGACACCCTGGTGCGCGCCAAGGAAATGCATCCTGGCAAACGCAATTCGCTCGATGCCCTGTGCGACCGGTACGGCGTGTCGAACGCGCACCGTGCGCTGCATGGCGCCTTGCTCGACGCGGAATTGCTGGCCGACGTGTATCTGGCGATGACGCGCGGCCAGAACTCGCTGTCGATGGACATGGGCGATGCGCCGGCGGCCGCCGATGGCGCCGGCGCCCTGGCCTTGCCCGCAGCACTGGCGCCGGTGCGCATTCTGCGCGCCAGCGAAGAAGAATTGCTGGCGCATGAGGCGATGCTCAAGAGCCTGGACAAGGAAGTCAAGGGCAAGTCGATCTGGCGCGCAGCCGGCGATTGATTGCGGCGCTGGTTGTGTGCGATAATCGCGGCCTTGCCGGCAAAAGGCAGGTCGTTGCAGCGGCGGATCATGCCTCGCTACCGATCGTTTTTGCCGGAATCGGGAGGTTAGCTCAGGGGTAGAGCGATCGCCTCACACGCGATAGGTCGCTGGTTCGAAACCAGCACTTCCCACCAGAACCTGCGGGATCCGCCAACATTTGATGGCGTGATCGTGTAAAAAGAGACGCCGCCCTCGGGCGGCGTTTGCATGTCCAGACATTACCTTACTCTGCAGCGGGGGTAGTCGGACCATCCAGTCCGCGCCGCACCAGCAAAGGCTTGATGTCCGGCGCACGACCGCGAAAGCGGGTGAAGGCGCCGATCGCATCGACGCTGCCGCCGCGCGAGAGCACTTCCTGGCGGAACCGGTCACCGTTCTTGCGCGACAGCCCGCCATTCTGCTTGAACCATTCCACCGTGTCCGCATCCAGCACTTCGCTCCAAATGTAGGAGTAATAGCCGGCCGAATAGCCGCTCGAAAACACGTGCGAGAAATACGTGCTGCGATAGCGAGGCGGGACCGGTGCGAAATCCAGTCCGGCGTCTTTCAGTGCGCCGGCTTCGAAAGCCGGTACGTCGTTCGGCGGATTGGTCGCGTCGATCTGATACCAGCACTGGTCCAGCACGGCCGCAGCCAGGTAATGCGTGGTGGCGAAACCCTGGTTGAAGGTGCGCGTAGCCAGCACCTTCTCCAGGAGTGCCTGCGGCATCGGTGCGCCGGTCCGATAGTGACGCGCATAGTTGGTCAGGACTTCCGGCCAGATCGACCACATCTCGTTGACCTGCGAAGGATATTCGACGAAATCGCGCGGCACGCTGGTGCCGGAAAAACGCGGATAGGTCACGTTCGAAAACATGCCGTGCAAGGCATGTCCGAATTCATGAAAAACGGTGGTGACTTCATCGAAGGTCAGTAGCGTCGGCGCGCCGGCGGCCGGCTTCGGTATGTTCAAATGATTCGCCACCACCGGACGCGTGCCCAGGAGCGTCGATTGCGAGACGTAGGCATTCATCCAGGCGCCGCCGCGCTTGTTGCTGCGCGCGTAGGGATCCATCAGGAACAGCGCCAGCGGTTTGCCATCGGAATCCATCACATCGAATACCCGCACATCCGGATGGTAGACCGGCAGGTCGCGGCGTTCAGCGAACTGCAATCCATACAGTTTGCCGGCGGCGAAAAACACGCCGTTCTTCAGCACGCTGTCGAACTCCAGGTACGGTTTGAGCTGGCCACCATCGAAGTCGAAACGCTGCTTGCGCACTTTCTCGGTGTAATAGGCCCAGTCATACGCTTGAACCAGAAAACCGCCGCGTTCGGCATCCACCACCGCCTGCATCGCGGCAGCTTCGCGCCGGGCATTGGCGACCGCCGGTTTTGCCAGATCCGCTAGCAGCTTGTTGACGGTTTTGGTGTCGCGCGCCGTCTGATCTTCCAGCATGTACGCGGCATGGTTCGGATAGCCGAGCAGGCGCGCCCGTTGCGCGCGCAGGGTGACCAGCTTCTGCACCACAGCGCGATTGTCGAAATCGCCGCCGTGAATGCCACGTGCGATCGAGGCGTCGTGCAGCCGCTTGCGCAGGGCGCGGTTGGTCAGCACCGCTTCCGGCGGCTGATCGGTGGTGTTGATCAGCGCAATGACGAATTTGCCGGGCAGGCCGCGCGCCGTGGCGGCGTCGCCGGCGGCCGTGATTTCCTCCGCCGACAGGCCGTCGAGTTCAGCCCGCGTATTGGCTACCACGGCCGATGCGTTAATGTCTTTCAAAACGTTCTGGCTGAAGGTGGCCGAGGCTACGGCGATCTCGCCATTCATCACTTTCAGGCGCGCCTTGTCGGCCTCGGACAGCGTGGCGCCGGCGCGCATGAAGTCGGTACGGTAGCGTTCGACCAGGCGGATCGCCTCGGCATCGAGTCCGCTGGCGGCACGCTTGTCGTAGACCGCCTGGACCCGCTCGAACAGTTTTGGATTGAGCAGCACTGCATCGGTGTGCGCCGCAAGTTGTGGCGCCAGCTTCAGGTCGAGCGCTTCCATTTCCGGATTGGTGTTGGCGCCGGTGAGGTTGTCGAACACGCTGGAGACGCGTGCCAGCAGGCGGCCCGCGCGCTCCATCGCAACGATGGTGTTGTCGAAGGTAGGCGGCGCCGGATTGTCGGCGATGGCGTTCATTTCCTGCAGGCGCAACCGCATGCCTTCCTGATAGGCCGGTTCGTAATCGTCGTTACCGATCAGATCGAAAGGCGGCATACCGAAGGGCAGTGTGCTCGGTGCAAGGAAGGGATTGTGAAGCGGATTGGTTTTCACGATGGCAGCGCTGCGGACGGTTGCCGCAAGTGGGTTGGTTTCGGTGGAAAAAGCGTTGGGAGCAGCACCCAAGGCGAGCGCCAGGGCAAGTGAAATGGTACGTGACATGTTCGATTTCAAGGGAGGTGGACCGGAACGAGGGTGATCGTTTTCGAGCGCCGTTGATTCATGTCGCTGTTACGTCGTGTGCAACAACGGTGGGCACAACGATCATAGCAGCAACTGCAAATCAAGTTTCCTGCGCTTCAAGGAAATTGCCTGGAAACGCTGCATCGCCGGCAGACTGCGCGCCGAATGGGTTCGCAATGCTATGATCGAGCCGCCTTTCAAGGTGGGCACCGCCGCCGATCGGGTTTGCGGACGACACCATCACTCGATCACCAAAAGGAGACCTGCATGCCCCGTATTCCCTATCAACCGGCCGATCTGGCCGAACCGGCCGCCATCGTCGACGCCATTCGCGCGCGACGCGGCGGCGGCTTGCTCAATCTGGACCGCATGCTGTTGCAAAGTCCGGCTTTCGCCAAAGGCTGGAATGCATTTCTGGGTGAAGTGCGCACCGGCCTGTCGCTGTCGCCGAAACTGCGCGAACTTGCCATGTGCGTGGTGGCCGTCATCAATGGCGCCGAATACGAATTCATTCATCACGCGCCGGAATTCATCAAGGCCGGAGGCAATCAGCAGCAGGTCGAGGCATTGCGCCATGACGACCTCGAGCACCTCGAGGATGCAGGTCCCAAAGACCGCCTGTTCGATGCCGCCGAACTGGCCACGATTGCATTGACTTTCGAAATGACGGCACACGTGCAGGTGACCGACGAGACCTTCGCTGCCGTGCGGGCGGCGATTCCCAACGACCAGCATGTGGTCGAACTGGTCGGCGTGATTGCAGCCTACAACATGGTGTCGCGCTTTCTGGTGGCGCTGGGCGTGGAGCCCGAGTAGGCCGGCTGAAAATCGTGGGCGGACATTCGCCGGGCGACAGGCATTAAAAAAGGCACCCGAGGGTGCCTTTTCATTTGATGCATCAAGCTGCAGCAGGCTTGCGCCTGCGCAGTGATTAGAACGTGTGGCGAACGCCTGCGTTCAGGACCTTGTCGGTCTGACCTTGGACGCCGACGTATGCAGCGCCAGCATCTTGCTGGGTATGCGTGTACGACGAGTAGAAGTTGGTACGCTTCGACAAGGCATACGTGTAACCCAGGCCATACTGCTTGGCGCCCTGGTTGTTGGCCGAGCTCTTGTCCGACTTCTTGATGTAGTCGAGTTGAACTGCGCTTGCACCGAACGGAACCGTTGCGCCAACCATGTAGTCACGGTTGTTGACGATGCCCAGGCCTTTTTCGGTTGCGAAACCGGCATGTGCCTTGACAACGCCGAAGTCATACGTACCGCCGATGACTGTCGATTTTGCGCGGTCATCAGCGACGGTCGCGGTTGGCGTGTTGTTGATGTTCAGGTAGTCGGCTGTCAGGAACAGTGGGCCGGCTGCGTAGTTCAGCGACAGGCCATACTGACGGTTCGACTTGTTGCTGCCTGCGACTTCACCGAATGCGTAAGTCACTTGACCGGTGAAACCGCTCAGGTTTGGTGTGAAGTATGCAATCGTGTTGTCCGAACGGCTGGCGCCACCGGTGGTTTTCGCGAACAGACGATCGATACCGCCTTTGTTAGCGATGTGGAACGGATCGATTGCATCGAGTGAATCATACATCACCGATTTCTGACGACCGAGACGCAGTTGACCGAAGTTGCCGGTCAGACCAACGTAAGCCTGGCGGTTGAATGCGGCACGTGCTGCATCCGAAACCGAACCGTTGTCGATGTTGAAACCTTGCTCGAGTACGAACTGACCGGACAGACCGCCGCCCAGATCTTCAGTACCGCGGAAGCCCAAACGGCTGCCCGACTGGTTGCCGCTGTCAAGACGGTTGAACGTCGACACGCCATTGTCTTCACGGGTGAAGCCGACGTCGGCGACGCCGTAGATGGTGACCGAAGTCTGAGCCGAAGCGATGCCGGTGAAGGCACCGAGGACTGCCAATGCGAGTAGCGATTTTTTCATGTGTGTGTTCCCCAAAGTGGTCGATAAAACGAATAACTGGTTCAAACATCCACAGGCACACTAGTAGTAAGTAATGCCCCTGCTGATGCTCTCAAGTAGATACTTTGCCCAGCACCTGCGATTTCAAAAACGATAAGCTCTTGGTAGTGCGCCGCTGCATTATAACCATCATTACAAAAACACTGCTCGGTGCAACTTCCTAACCATATTCCAGCCGTACTGTCGCGTCTCCTGTTACTTACCGTTGAAAGCTTATTCAGTAACACTATGCGGTTGCAGTGGATGTTGAAAGGATTGACACACCATCGATTCAACTCAGGTGACCTGATGGGATCACCGCTCCTTACGGTTTGGAAATAATACAACCTCGCGTCCCGAATCGCGCCGTTTTGGCACGTTCAGGAGGTGAAAAAAGGTTGTTATGTGGCGTTGCAACAACATAAACATTATCGAAAACATAAAAATTCGCCGGCCCGGTCGTTATTAAGTTGCTAACGTGAAATTTGAGCATGCGTCACGACAAGTGGTTGTTTTGGTAATGAGCGCGCCTGAAATGACGCGCCGCAATGTCCGTCTGCTGGATGCGGGCTCTCTGCATGCCAGGCAGCGCTGTACCAGGGCGGCGTCAGGTGCGGCTCCGCATTGCAGCATTTATAGTGGGCAGTACTGCGCAGCTGGGCCTTGAAGGGTTACTTCTGGTCTGCTTGGGATTTACTTCGCATCATTGCGCAGCTTCATCCAGCGCGCTACGGCGATGACCAGCAAGATGCCGATCAGGTCGGCCAGGGCGGTCTGGCGGTTGACGGTAAAACCCGCCAGGCCTTTGATTCCGGTCACGATCAGCCAGGCGCTGAGTGCGGACAGCGCGATGGGGGTCAGTGCGCCGGAATAGTGTTGTGACGCCTTTGCCAGGAGGGTCGGTTTTTTCTGTTGCGGCGCTTGATCCGGTCGGTGGTTCATTCAATGCCTCGATTCGATTTTCAGAAGGGGAAAGGTCTTCGGTCATCATATCGGCAGCATCCGGAGAATTGGTTGCCATAAATAAAAGTTCTCTTAAAAAAACTATTCGGTGCACACGCTTGTGTTGTCTTTAAGCGCGGTTCTGTCGCCAACCACGGCTAAAAATTGCAATATTGCATTGTCGCAATGATATGAGGCGGTTGAAATTTTGCGGCGTGCGTCAATCCCGTGCTGATTTCCGATGGGTTACGCGGCGGTGGAGGCCACGGCAGATTCCGGATACAGGCCGTGGCAGCGGCCATGCAAGCGGATCAGTCCCAGCAGGATGTCGATGGCGGGGGTTGCAACGCCGACGGCCAGGCCGATATCGTGCACGACCGTGATCAAGGCATCGATCTCGAGTGCCTTGCCGATTTCGGCGTCGAGCAGCATCGAAGTCTTGAAAGCGCCCAGTTCACGCGTGACCGCCATGCGCTCGGCACCGGTCTGGACGATCGGGCATCCGATGAGGGCGCCGATGGCGCTCGCTTCGGCCATTGCGCTCAGACAGAACCGGTGGAGCAAGGGATCGTCCAGGATGCGGTCGGCAGTTGCGCCGGTCAGCACCGAGATCGGATTGATCGTCATGTTTCCCCATAATTTGTACCAGATGTCGCGCCGGATGCCGTCGCTCCAGGCAGCGTCGAATCCGCCAGCAGTCAAGGCTTCCATCAAGGGTCGGGCTGCCGCGGCAAGGCCTGCCTGGGCAGGGATGGCAGGGCCGACCAGCAGGCGGTTGCCGAAGTTCAGGCGTACTGCACCTGGCTGCGGGCACGCGGCGCTCAAGTGCACCACACAGCCGAGGGTGCGCTCGATCGGCACGACGCGCGCGAGGGCGCCGTCGGGGTCCAGACTGGGCAGGGTCAAGCCCGCGCGGTCGCCGGTGCCCGGTCCGAAGAACCACCACGGCACGCCGTTCATGGCGGTCATCACCAGGGTCGACGGTCCGATCAGCGGTGTGATGGACGCCGCCACCGCAGGCAGCTGGGTCGCCTTGACCGCGATGACGACCAGGTCTTGCGGGCCCAGCGCGGACGCATTCGCATCCGATACCGCGTGGATCGGCACGCCGCTGATGCCCGGACTGCCGTCGGCATGCTGCACGTCCATGCCGCGTGCCTGCAATGCGGCCAGCGTTGCGCCGCGCGCCAGCGCACTGACGTGGCCGCCGGCGCTGGCAAGACGGGCGCCCATCAGGCCGCCGATTGCGCCCATTCCTACCATGGTGATGTTCAAGTCGGGCTCCGTTCTCTCCGGGGGATGCGCGCGGGCGGTCGGTGCACGCGCGCCGGGGGCTTTTGCAAACGGGTTATAGTAATTCATGCCCACGCAAACCCCACCGGCTCGAATCGGTTCCTGCCGGCGGGACAACGCGCTCTTGATTCAGACAAGGACCTTCGATGACCGACTTGACACCACCGTTGTGGCAACCTTCCGAACTGCGCATCGAGCACAGCCGGCTGCACCACTACCTGCTCTGGCTGCAAAAAGAAAAGCAGTTGCACTTCGACGGTTATCCGGATCTGTGGCAGTGGTCGGTCGACCATGTCGAGGATTTCTGGGCCTCGATCTGGGACTACTTCGCCATCGTCGCTTCGGCGCCGTACCAGCGGGTGCTGGCCAGCCAGGCCATGCCGGGCGCAAAATGGTTCGAGGGCGCGCGCCTGAATCTTGCCGAGCAACTGTTTCGATTTTACGATCCGGACATCGATGGTCGCGACGCCGATCATCCGGCGATCGTGGCGCAGTCCGAACTGCGTGGCATGACGCGCCTGTCGTGGCGCGATCTGCGGCGCCAGGTCGGCGCAGTGGCCAACACCTTGCGCGCACTCGGCATCGCTCCGGGCGACCGGGTGGTGGCGTATCTGCCCAATATTCCCGAGACCGCGATCGCGTTCTTTGCCTGTGCCAGCATCGGCGCGATCTGGTCGAGCTGCTCACCCGACATGGGCAGCGCCAGCGTGCTCGACAGGTTTCGCCAGATCGACCCGAAACTGTTGATCGCCGTCGACGGCTACCGCTACGGCGGCAAGGATTTCGACCGTATGGCAATCGTCGACGAGATGCATGCGGCCCTGCCCACGCTGCAGCAGGTGGTGCTGTTGCCGTATCTGGACCAGGCTGCGCGGCGCGACTATGCCACGCCGTGGGCCGGTCTGCTGA
This sequence comes from Herminiimonas sp., assembly GCA_043753685.1. Lineage (GTDB taxonomy): Bacteria > Pseudomonadota > Gammaproteobacteria > Burkholderiales > Burkholderiaceae_D > JANXSS01. Next base: position 4,011 of record JAYUWF010000239.1, on the reverse strand, counting down.
CGCATCCGGCGGCGCATGCGCAACCGATCCGCTTCGAGCAGGTGGCGTTCGATCATCCGCTGTGGATCCTGTATTCGTCGGGCACGACCGGCATGCCGAAACCGATCGTCCAGGGCCACGGCGGCAGTTTGCTCGAAGGCCTCAAGGGCCATGCGTTGCACCTGGACCTGGGCCCGGATGATTCCTTTCACTGGTTTTCCACCACCGGCTGGATCATGTGGAACTCCCAGATCACCGGGCTGCTGGTGGGCGCCACCATCTGCATCTACGATGGCAATCCGGGCTATCCGGATCTGGGCACGTTGTGGCGCTTCGCGGAAAAATCCGGCGCGACCTTCTTCGGCGCCGGCTCCGCGTTCTATACGAATTGCATGAAGGCCGGCATCGCGCCGAGGCACCTGGCCGATCTGCACCGGTTGCGCTCGGTCGGCGCGACCGGCTCGCCGCTGGCCATCGACGGCTATGAATGGATCTACCGCGAAGTCGGCACGGATCTGATGCTGGCCGCTGTCAGCGGTGGTACCGATGTCGCTGCTTCGTTCGTCGGCGCCTGTCCGATCCTGCCGCTGTATGCCGGCGAGATGCAATGCCGCTGCCTGGGCGTTGCCGTCAGTGCGGTCGACGATGCGGGCGTGGCGCACATCGACACCGTGGGCGAACTGGTGGTGACCAGGCCGATGCCATCGATGCCGCTGTATTTCTGGAACGATGCCGGCGGCAAGCGTTATCAGGAAAGTTATTTCGATCATTATCCGGGTTGGTGGCGCCATGGCGACTGGTTGAAGATCACACCGCGCGGCGGCGCCATCATCTACGGCCGTTCCGACACCACCATCAACCGCCACGGCATCCGCATGGGCACCAGCGAGATCTACCGGGTGGTCGAGGAACTGCCGGAAATCCTCGACAGCCTGGTGATCGACCTGGAGTTTCTGGGGCGCGAGTCGTACATGCCGCTGTTCGTCGTGCTGCGCCAGGGGATGATTCTCGACGAGGAACTGAAGGGCCGCATCAATCAGGCGATTCGACGGTTGCTGTCGGCGCGTCACGTGCCCAACGATATCTTTGCGATCGCGGAGGTGCCGCGTACTCTGACCGGCAAAAAAATGGAGCTGCCGGTCAAGAATCTGTTGCTCGGCATGCCGATCGAAAAAATCGCCAATCCCGACGCCATGAGCAATCCGCGCAGCCTGGACTATTTCGCCGCGTTCGCAGCCAGCCGCGCAGTTCACGCGCCGACGATCCAGCCTTCCAGCGGATCGAATGCCGGCAAGCCGTAGCGCGCATCGCGGCGTTGCCAGGCCCACGCCGCCAGCACGCCACACAGCACTGCATCGAGCAGATCGGCGCAGCCATCGTCGAGCAGCGCCGGCAGGTGGACGCCGGCATCGAGCCGGATGCCGAACCTGTGCTCGCCTGACTGCAGCGCGGCCAGGATGGTCTGGCGCGCCGCGCGCCGTTCAACTGTCTGCTTGCGGACCTCGTCGTTCTTGTACGAGGCACGGGTGATCGAGCGCGCCACCAGGCCCGGATAACCTTCCAGCGCAATCCGGTCCGGGTCCCCGGCATGCATGCCGAACAGCGTCACGCCGGCATCGACCAGGCGCGGCACGCCGGCGTGCAGCATGTACGCCACCGGTGGATTGACCCATTTCATCGACGATGACGAGCCCGCCGGCCCATCGGTGGCCCGGTGCGCGAACTTGTTGCCGACCGCGCGGGCGTCGCAAAACGCCTTGAACTGCTCGCGCATTTGCGGCCGCGTCTGCGCTGCGAAATGTGCGACCAATTCGGGCCAGTGAGCCGGCCAGTTCAGGGTTTCGACCAGTTCGCGCGGCAGGGAAAACGGCAGGTCGAATACGCCCAGCCAGGGACCGGGCTGGCGTAACCAGCGCTCGAATGCATCGAAGTCGTGCAGATGCGACAGGCTTTGCAAGACGAACCGATCGCCGCTCAGCACGCCGCTGGCTACTGTGATCGCCTTGCGCCGGCTCGGCGCCGAGGTGAAGTCGATACCGTACAGCTTCATCGTGGGTAGAGCCTTCGATGACTGCATGGGCGCGCGATGTGTGCCGGAGGTTGTCGTTTTGAAATCGGAATCTGGCAGCAAATTTAGTGAACTCAAAATTATAAAATCGCAATCATGTGGAATGCCCATGACCAGGGTCAGGGGTGGTCGAGCATAACCCAGCGTTGCTGCTGGCATTCGCGTCGTCCTTCAAACCGGCCCATGATGGCTGAAAAATGCCCCGTCGAGAGTCTTCTTGGAGGCCCTTACGGGCTGGACGATGGCGTCGGCGTCGGCGCCGGTGTCATTCTTGCAAGTTCGACCGATGGTGGAAAGACCCGTGCTGATTGGTTTTTAAAAGAAATCCTTCGTGGTAATCTTCGCTATCGAAAAGCCGAATTCGCCCGCATGAAGACCGTTGCGAACCACGCCACGAATCACTTCGCGGATGACTTCATCGGCAATCGCTGCCCGCTGCCGTCGAACCGCGCCGGTGGTCGTGCCACTCTAACTATCCAGCCGCGGCATGTACCTGCGGCCGCCGCTGTCGGAAAGCGTTCATGAGCAATATCCCCCAGGGTCAACCGGTAATCATCGACCAGGCGCATCTGCGCCGGGTGCGCAACCTGGCGCGCGAGAGTGGGAGGTCGGTGTTGGCCGAGCTCGAGCATCTCAACAACGGTACGTCCGAAGCGCTGGTGCAGCAGCTGGCGCTGATGTTCAGCATGACCGCGATCAACCTGACCGAAATGCTTGGCATGACGCCGGCATTCGATCTGCTCCCGTTGTCCCTGGCGCAGCAATGGCACTGCATGCTGTTGCGTGATGCCGAAGGTAATCTCAGCGGCATTCTTGCCGATCCCTTCGACCCCGACCTGCAGCTCTGGTTGAACAGTCAGGCGCGTGGAGCGGTGCTCATGCGCATCGCGTCCAGCACCGAACTGCGTGCCTGCCTGGCGACCTGGGCCTCGCACGGACGTCATGGCGATGGCGCGCCGTCCTCGTCCCGCGGGTTGGTGGCAAGCGGCCAGGCGCAGGGTACCGGCGCGTCGCGTGCCTCCGCCGACGACGCGGCAACCGCCGAGATGCTGGCCCTGACGCGGGACGTCCTGCGGCGCGCAATGCGGCGTTCGTAATATTGGTGGCGCGCGTGATTCCGACGACGTCATTTCGGGCCCTGCTCCAAGAACCTATTTCGATTGGCAAGATCGCCGCGCCAGGGCGCTTCGTCCGCATCCCTGCGTTGTGGCGCCTTGCCATGGCCCGCCATGCCGCGTCGCCACGCCTTGGTCTGCGCACGAACCACTCCTGCCACGCCGACCCTGCCTATCGAAGTAGGTTCTAAGCGCCGCGACGCACATACACTTTCTTGCCGTTGCGATAAAACATGCTTCTCTAATAATGTTTCAGGAGATAGCCATGTTCAAAAAAACCTTGGTCGCCACACTGATGGCCGCATCGCTCGGCGGCATCAGCCAGTTGGCCGCGGCGGAAGTGTACGTGCGCGTCGCGCCGCCGGCGCCGCGCGCCGAAATCGTTCCGCAGCCGCGTCGCGGCTATGTATGGAATGCCGGTCATTGGGAATGGCGGCGCCAGCAGCACGTCTGGGTGGGCGGCACCTGGCTTCGCGATCGCCCGGGTTATAGCTATGCAGCGCCGACCTGGGTCGAGCGCGATGGCCGGTGGTCCATGCAGAACGGTCGCTGGAATCGCGGCAACCGCGACCGTGACGGCGACGGCGTACCGAACCGTATGGACAATCGTCCGAACGATCCGAACCGTCGTTGAAACAGCGTCCGGGCCGCTCAACCGTCCCGGACAGCAAAACCACAGGAGCCCGTTTCGACGGGCTCTTTTACGTCTTCAGCGCTGGCCGATGCGGATGTCGCCGAAGATCGGCGGCGTGCCGTGCGGCAGGCAGCGCCAGAACTGTTGTGGCGCCTGGACGGTGCCGCCCAGTGCGACCGCGGCGCGCCACGGCCAGCGCGGATCGTTCAGCATGC
>JAYUWF010000238.1:0-13810 GCA_043753685.1 Herminiimonas sp. | reverse complement strand
CAGGATCCGGCGTGTCACATCACGACGGTCTGGGCCTGACCTTCTTCACGCGTGCGGATGTCGCCGATGCGCGTCACCGTCTCGCCTGCCGCGCGCAGCTGCGCGATCGCTGCATCGGCATTTGCCGCCGACACGATCACGGTCATGCCGATGCCGCAGTTGAAGACGCGATGCATCTCCGCATCGGCCACGCCGCCATGCTGCTGCAGCCAGGTGAACAGAGGCGGCATGCTCCAGCTGCTGCTTTGCAGCACTGCAGTCAGGTGCGGTTGCAGGACGCGCGGAATGTTTTCGACCAGGCCGCCGCCGGTGATGTGCACCATGCCCTTGACTTCCATCGATGCCATCAGCGCCAGGAGCGGCTTTACGTAGATGCGGGTCGGCGCCATCAGTACGTCGGCCAGCGGCCGGCCATGAAAATCGGCATGCAGGTCAGGTTTTGCCACATCGATGATCTTGCGCACCAGCGAGTAACCGTTCGAATGCGCGCCCGACGAGGCCAGGCCCAGTACCACGTCGCCGGCAGCGATCGTGGTGCCGTCGATGATCTTCGATTTTTCCACCGCGCCAACGGCAAAGCCGGCCAGGTCGTATTCGCCATCCGGATACATCGATGGCATTTCGGCGGTTTCGCCACCGATCAGGGCGCAACCGGCCTGCTCGCAGCCCTGCGCGATGCCCTTGATGACGGCCGTCGCAGTGGTGACGTCGAGCTTGCCGCAGGCGAAATAATCGAGGAAGAACAGCGGCTCCGCGCCCTGCACCAGGATGTCGTTGACGCTCATGGCCACCAGGTCGATGCCGACGGTATCGTGCCGGTTCAGGTGAAAGGCGAGCCGCAGCTTGGTGCCGACGCCATCGGTACCGGAGACCAGCACCGGCTCCTTGAACTTCTTGCTGACTTCGAACAGCGCGCCGAACCCGCCCAGGCCGCCCATGACGCCTTCCCGCATGGTGCGCTTGGCGAATGGCTTGATGGCTTCGACCAGCGCATCGCCGGCATCGATGTCGACACCGGCATCGCGGTAGGAAAGAGCAACGCCCGGAGACGCACTGGAAGGGGATGTCATGATGGAATTGGCAACGGAGGCGGTAAAATAGCGGGTTAATGGTCGGCCAACACCGGCCACTGCGAAGGCTGCACCTGAAGGACTCGCGGCCGGAATGAAAATGAAGCGTTCCGAAAGACGCGTATTTTAGCAAATCGATGCATCACTCCCCACTTTCATGGCATTTTCTTTAGGCATCTCTTTAGGTATCTCTTCAGTCATCCCTTCAGGCATCGAAGCAAAGCAATCGAGGCGCTCATGACGATGCGCCAGCTGTTGCTGAACCTGGAAGCGCCGAAGCCACCAACGCTGGAGACCTTCGTCGCGGGTCGCAATGCCGAGGTTCTGGCGTTGCTCGGCGCGCATGCGGCCGGCCCGGTGGCGGAACTGGACCGGCGCTTCGTGTACCTGTGGGGCGGCCCCGGCGCGGGCAAGACGCACCTCCTCAAGGCACTGGCGGTCCGCCCCGACAGCCGCTACATCGACGCCCGCCTGGTCAATACACCGTCGGCGATCGACACCACTTTTGCCCTGGTGCCCGGCATCAGCCTGTATTTGATCGACAACGGCGAACACCTGACACCGATTGCACAGATCGCCACCTTCGCCCTGTTCAATCAGGTACGCGAAGCCGGCGCCACGCTGATCACGGCGGGTTCGATGCCGCCGGCGCTGCTGTCGCTGCGCGAAGACCTGCGTACTCGTCTCGGCTGGGGCCTGGTATACCAGGTGCATGAGCTGTCCGACGCCGAAAAGATCGAGGCGCTGACCCGCGCCGCGGAGTTACGTGGCATGGCGCTGTCGCCGGGCGTGTTACCCTATCTGATCACGCATTTTCAGCGTGACATGCGGTCGCTGTCGGCGATGCTCGACGCCCTCGACCGCTATTCGCTGGAGACCCAGCGCCCGATCACATTACCGCTGTTGCGCAACTTGCTGCAACGCGAAGGCGACCCGACCGCATGACCACGCTGGCTCTATTCGATCTCGACCATACGCTGCTGCCGATCGACTCGGACTATGAGTGGGGCCACTTCCTGGTGCGCACCGGCGCGGTCGACGTTGCCGCTTTCGAGGCCAGCAACGCCGCCTTCTTCCTGCAATACCAGGCCGGCACCCTGGACCCGGTGGAATACCTGCAATTCGCACTCGGCACGCTGGCCCAATTCAAGCGCCACGAACTCGATGCGCTGCATCGCCATTTCATGAGCGAGGTGATCACGCCGGCGTTGCTGCCGCCGGCGCTAGCGCTGGTGAAACGCCATCAGGACGCCGGCGACGTGGTGGCGATCGTGACGGCCACCAACCGTTTCGTCACGGCACCGATCGCGCGCGCCTTCGACATCGTGCATCTGCTGGCGGCCGAACCGGAATTCACCAGCGCCGGAGAAATCACCGGCAAGCTGCTCGGCGTACCGACCTCGGGCGTGGGCAAGGTGGTGCATACGCAGGCCTGGCTGGCCTCGATGGGCCGCACGCTCGAAGATTTCGATCGCAGCTATTTTTACAGCGACTCGCATAACGATCTGCCGCTGATGTCGCTGGTGACCGATCCAGTGGCCACCAATCCCAATCGTCAACTTACGGCCCATGCTCAGGCCCTCGGCTGGCCTATCCTGAAACTGTTCAATGATTAAAACCTTCATCCGTCGCATGCTCGGCGGCAAAGTCAAGACACCGGAGCCGATCGACACCACGAAACCGGTGATCCTCGGCGCCCAGGAACACGGCATCGATCCGCAGCTGGTCTCTTCCAATGCAATCCGGGTCACGCAAACCCTGCAGCAGGCCGGGTTTGCCGCCTTCATCGTCGGCGGCGCGGTGCGCGACCTGCTGCTGTCGGTCAAACCGAAGGACTTCGATATCGCCACGAATGCCACGCCAGAGCAGGTCAAGCGCCTGTTTCGCCGCGCCTTCATCATCGGCAAGCGCTTCCAGATCGTGCACGTGATGTTCGGCCAGGATCTGCTGGAAGTGACCACCTTCCGCGGCGCTTCGTCGGACGGCTCGCCCAAGGATGAACACGGCCGCGTCCTGCGTGACAACACCTTCGGCGAACAGCATGAAGACGCGATCCGGCGCGACTTCACCATCAATGCGATGTACTACGATCCGGCGTCACAAACCGTGCTGGACTATCACGGTGGCATCAAGGACATCCGCAACAAGACGCTGCGCATCATCGGCGTGCCGGAAGCGCGCTTTCGCGAAGATCCGGTGCGCTTGCTGCGGGTCGTTCGCTTCGCTGCCAAGCTCGGTTTCGCCATCGATCCGTCGACGGCCGCACCGATCGCGGTGATGGCGCCGCTGATCAACAACGTGCCGGCCGCGCGCGTGTTCGATGAAATGTTGAAACTACTGATGAGCGGCCAGGCGCTGGCCTGCCTGCAGCAATTGCGCAAGGAAGGCCTGCATCACGGTCTGCTGCCGCTGCTGGACGTGGTGCTGGAGCAGCCGCTCGGTGAAAAATTCGTGCGCCTGGCCTTGGCCAGCACCGATGCCCGCATCAAGGAAGGCAAGCCGGTCTCGCCGGGCTTCCTGTTCGCGTCGCTGCTGTGGCATCAGGTGGTCGAGAAATGGACCGCCTACCAGGCCGCCGGCGAGTACCCGATACCGGCGCTGCACCTGGCCGCCGACGATGTCCTCAATTCGCAGACCGAAAAGCTGGCCCTGCAGCGCAAGATCGCCTCCGACATGCGCGACATCTGGGCCATGCAGCCGCGCTTCGAGCGCCGTACCGGCAAGTCGCCCTACAAGCTGCTGGAACATGTACGGCTGCGCGCTGGTTATGACTTCCTACTGTTGCGATGTGAGTCGGGCGAGATCGACTCTGAAATCGGCGAATGGTGGACCGATTTCATGAATGCGGATGGCGAAGGACGCGAAGCTTTGCTGGCGAAAAAACCGGGCGCTTCCCGGCCTGGCACATCGGCGGAGCCTGCCACGAAAAAACGCGTGCGGCGGCGCGGCGGACGGGGCAAGAGCGCCGCAGTTGCCGACACTGCAGGCGGCATAGGCAGTGCCGACAGTTCAAAGACCGTCGATCATGTCGACAAAGCCGAGTAAGGATTCTGCAGTGGATTCGTCCAGCGCGGTGAGTGAGATGACCACAGCGACCACGCCATTGGCGACGCCGGTGCGCGCCTATGTCGGCATCGGCGCCAACCTCGGTGATGCGCAGGCCACCGTCGAGCAGGCGTTCTCGGCCCTCGACGCCCTGCCCGGCACCCGCGTGGCCGAACGCTCTTCCCTGTTTCGCACGGCCCCGGTCGATGCCGGCGGCGACGATTACGTCAATGCGGTGGCCGCCATCGATACCCGCATGCCGGCTGCCGAACTGCTGCTGGCGCTGCAGGCGATCGAAACCGAACACGGCCGGCTGCGACCCTATCCGAATGCACCGCGCACGCTCGACCTCGATATCCTGTTGTTTGGACAGCAAAGCACACACACGCCGCAGCTCACGATTCCGCATCCGCGAATGACCCAGCGGGCCTTCGCGCTGATACCGCTGCTGCAGATCGCGCCGCTGATCACGATTCCCGGCCAGGGCCCGGCGCATGCGTTCGCGCCGGGCGTCGCGGCACAGGCGATCCGCAAGATCGCTACCTAGCGCCGTCCAAACTTTGTAGAACGCACATTTCCATTTTTGGTGAGCCATGAATTTCGATACCTACCGCTATGTCGTCGTCGAAGGCCCGATCGGGGTCGGCAAGACCACCCTGGCTTCGAAGATCGCTGCCCGCTTCGAAGCGCAGACACTGCTGGAACAACCGGCCGACAATCCTTTCCTGGAGCGCTTCTACCGCGACTCGTCACGCTACGCCCTGCCGGCGCAAATGACGTTCCTGTTCCAACGCGTGAGCCAGCTGCAGGCCATGGCGCAGACCCATCTGTTCGATGCGCAGGTGGTGTCCGATTTCTTGCTCGACAAGGATCCGCTGTTCGCCCGCCTGACGCTGGCCGACGACGAGATGGCGCTCTACCAGCAGCTGTATGATCACCTGCATCCGCAGGCGCCGACGCCGGACCTGGTGATCTATCTGCAGGCCTCGCCGGAGACCCTGATCGAGCGAGTGCGCAAGCGTGGCGTATCGATCGAGAACGGCATTTCGGAGCCATACCTGAACCGCCTGTGCGAAAGCTACAGCCGCTTCTTCCACGAGTACGAACAGGCGCCGCTGTTGATCGTCAATACCGAATACTTGAATCCGATCGGGCGCGACGAAGATTTCGAACTGCTGCTCACACACATCAAGAACATGCGCGGCAAGCGCGAATTTTTCAGCCGGGGAGAATGAGATGGCGGGATATCTGCAGGATGGCGCGGCAACGGCCACACGCATCAAGGCGGTGACGATTCCGGCACTGACCGCCTTGCGCAATACCGGTGAAAAGATCACCATGCTGACCTGTTACGACGCCAGTTTCGCGGCGCTGATGGACCGCTGCGGTGTCGAGGTGCTGTTGATCGGCGACTCGCTCGGCATGGTCTGCCAGGGACATGATTCGACGTTGCCGGTGACGATTGCCGACATCGCCTATCACACCGCTTGCGTGGCACGCGGCAACCGCACCGCGCTGGTGGTGGCCGACATGCCGTTCGGCAGTTACGCGACGCCGGAAACCGCCTTTGCCAACGCCGTGATCCTGATGCAGGCCGGCGCCCAGATGGTCAAGATCGAAGGCGGCGCCTGGCTGACCGACACCGTGCGCTTCTTGACCGAGCGCGCGATTCCGGTCTGTGCTCACCTTGGCCTGACGCCGCAATCGGTGCATCAGCTGGGTGGCTACAAGGTGCAGGGCAAGACCCAGGCTGGCGCCGACCTGTTGCGTGCCGACGCCTTCGCGTTGCAGGCGGCCGGCGCGCAGTTGCTGGTGCTCGAAGCAATCCCCGCAGCGCTCGGCCAGGATGTCACGGATCGGTTGACGATTCCGACGATCGGTATCGGCGCCGGCGTGGATTGCTCGGGTCAGGTATTGGTGATGCACGACATGCTCGGAACCTTCCCGGGTCACAAGGCGCGCTTCGTGAAGAATTTCATGGATGGCCAGACCAGCATCGATGCCGCAGTGCGGGCTTATGTGGCGGCGGTCAAGGACAAGACCTTTCCGGCGGTCGAACACAGTTTTTAACTGCTTTAAAAACGAAACGAAGAAGCCGCGAGCCGCAAACCGTTAACCGTTCAAAGTGCTCAAATCCATTGATTCCAGTAGCTGCGCTATACTTGTATAGCAGTTTTGACCTTGGGCCGCGTTTTTTGATACTGGAGTTTGACCATGCTGGCGATTCGTCTACCCGAAGAAATCGAGCTGAGACTTGAAAATCTTGCCAAACGCACGGGGCGCAGCAAGACTTTTTATGCCCGCGAAGCCATCCTGGAACACCTCGATAATTTGGAAGACCTGTATCTGGCCGAGCAGGTCAAGCGGCGCATCGATAGCGGCGAGGAACGGACGTTTACTCTAGACGAGATGGAGACCAAGCTTGGTCTGGCGGATTGAAGTTTCCGACACTGCAGCCAAACAGTTCGCGAAGCTGGATAAACCGGTCGCCCGACGCATCAGTGCCTTTTTACGCGACCGGGTATCAAAACTTGACGACCCACGAAGCATCGGGGAGGCGCTGAAAGGTAGCGAGTTGGGCGACTTCTGGAAATACCGGGTAGGCGATTGGCGTCTCATTTGCGAAATCCGGGACCAGCAAATTCTGATCACCGTCCTGAGCCTTGGCAACCGGCGCGAGGTGTACCGATGATCCGCCAGCCGGTCTGCACTTTCCGGGACGTATTTTAGGTTTCAAACCGCGACAGGCCCTGCGCCAGCATCGGCGCCAGATCGTCAAGCCCATTGATGGTCATCCCCAGATCATGCAGGAAGCCGTCCTTCAAGCCGTACACCCAGCTATGGATGGTCAACGGTTGTTCACGCTCCCAGGCGTCCTGGACGATGGTGGTCTGGCACAGGTTCACGACCTGCTCCAGCACATTTAATTCGCACAGCCGCTTGTGGCGCAGTTCTGGGCCCAGGGCCTCGCCCAGATACCGTTCGTGCTTTTGATGCACGTCCTGCACATGGCGCAGCCAGTTGTCGGCCAAGCCGACGCGGCGCCGGTTCAATGCCGCATGCACGCCGGAGCAACCGTGATGGCCACAGACGATCACATGGCGCACCTTCAAGACGTCGACCGCGAACTGCAGCACCGACAGGCAGTTCAGGTCGGTATGGACGATCACGTTGGCGATGTTGCGATGGACGAACACGTCGCCCGGCAACAGGCCCAGCAATTCATTGGCCGGCACCCGGCTGTCGGAACAACCGATCCATAAAAATTCCGGCGACTGTTGCGCCACCAGTTTGTTGAAGAATTCCGGATCGCGGGCCGTCATGGAAGCGGCCCATTTCCGGTTGTTCTTGAACAGGTGCGCCAACGCGCGATCTTCGGATTCAGGTGTGATCATGGAAAACTTTCGAGCAGGGAGGAAGGTCGTGCTTTGCAGCTCGCGCAACGTGGCCGAAGCTGAGGGAACGTAGCGCAGCATACCGGCGCTGCACTGCACAAGCCGCAATTCTACAGAAGTTAATCGGCAATAAAAAACCGCCGCCCCGATCATGCATCGGCGGCAGCGGCCTGGGTCGGCGAACGCTCGATTGCTACTCGAAGAATTCCTTGACCTTGTCTTTCCACGATTTCGTTTGAGGACTGTGCTTGGCGCCGCCTTCGGTGGTCGAGCGTTCGAATTCCCGCAGCAGGTCTTTCTGCTTTTCGGTCAGCTTGACCGGCGTCTCCACCACGACATGGCAGAACAGGTCGCCGGCGAAACCGGATCGCACGCCCTTGATGCCCTTGCTGCGCAAACGGAAGGTCTTGCCGGACTGGGTGCCCTCGGGAATCGTGAACGATGCCTTGCCGGACAGGGTCGGCACTTCGATCTCACCGCCCAAGGCTGCGCGCGTGTACGAGATCGGCATCTCGCAATGCAGGTCGTCGCCATCGCGTTGGAACACACCATGCGGCTTGATGTGAATTTCCACATACAGGTCGCCCGGCGGGCCGCCGTTCATGCCGGGTTCGCCATTGCCGGAAGAGCGGATGCGCATGCCGTCGTCGATACCAGATGGAATCTTCACTTCCAGCGTCTTGTTGCGCTTGATGCGGCCGGCGCCCGTGCAAGTCGTGCATGGCTCGGGGATGATCTTGCCGGTGCCGTGGCACTTCGGACAGGTCTGCTGGATGCTGAAGAAGCCCTGCTGCATGCGCACCTGGCCATGGCCGCCGCAGGTCGGGCAGGTGGTCGGCGAGGTACCCGGCTTGGCGCCGGAGCCATGGCAGACTTCGCACGCATCCCACGATGGCACGCGGATGGTGGTGTCGAAGCCGTTGGCGGCCTGCTCCAGCGTGATTTCGAGGTTGTAGCGCAGGTCGGCGCCGCGGTAGACCTGCGGACCCGCGTTGGGGCGGCCGCCGCGGGCGCCAGCGGCACCGCCGAAAATGTCGCCGAAAATGTCGCCGAAAGCATCGGCAAAGCCGCCTGCGCCAGCACCGAAGCCGCCACCGCCGCCCATGTTGGGATCGACACCGGCGTGGCCATAACGATCGTAGGCGTCTCGCTTTTGCGGGTCGGACAGCATCTCGTAGGCTTCCTTGGCCTCCTTGAACTTGTCTTCCGAGCCCTTGCTGTCCGGATTGCGGTCCGGATGGTATTTCATGGCGAGCTTGCGGTATGCCTTCTTGATGTCTTCATCAGTGGCATTCTTCGCTACGCCCAGAATTTCGTAAAAATCGCGCTTTGCCATGTCGTAGGCACTCTCTCGTATTACAGTCTTGTGTCACAGTCACGTGTCACAGTCTCGTGTCACAGCAAAAACGCCGAGCAACGCTCGGAATTGCACATGTTGCTCAGGCGGACCCGAGGGTTTTCATGTGCAGTCCGGTCATCGACTCGGCTGGGTAGAACGGCAACGCTTCTGGCAGTTCAGCGCAGTTGCCGAATGGTTCGTCAAGCCTGTTTGTTCTCTTTGACTTCCTTGAAGTCGGCATCGACCACGTCTTCCTGCTTGGCCTTCGCATCGGCACCACCCGCACCACCAGAAGCGCCCGGGCCACCGGCGTCACCAGCACCACCGGCTGCTGCACCGGCTGCTTGCTGCGCTTGCATGTCGGCGTACATCTTTTCACCGAGCTTCTGGGCGGCAGTCGACAGCGCTGCCGACTTGGCATCGATGACGGACTTGTCGTTTTCCTTCAAGGCGTCTTCAAGCTCCTTGATGGCGGCCTCGATCGCGGACTTTTCGCCGGCCTCGATCTTGTCGCCATATTCGGTCAATGCCTTCTTGGTCGAATGCACCAGCGCATCGCCCTGGTTGTGCGCTTCGGCCACTTCCTTCAGGCGCTTGTCTTCTTCGGCGTTGGCCTCGGCATCGCGCACCATTTTCTGGATTTCTTCTTCCGTCAAACCCGAATTGGCCTTGATGGTGATCTTGTTTTCCTTGCCGGTGGCCTTGTCCTTGGCGCCGACGTGGAGAATGCCGTTGGCGTCGATGTCGAAGGTCACTTCGATCTGCGGCGTACCGCGCGACGATGGCGGAATGCCTTCGAGGTTGAATTCGCCCAAGCCCTTGTTACCGGAGGCCATTTCACGCTCGCCCTGATAGACCTTGATCGTCACTGCAGGCTGGTTGTCGTCGGCGGTCGAAAACACCTGGCTGAACTTGGTTGGAATCGTGGTGTTCTTCTGGATCATCTTGGTCATCACGCCACCCAGCGTCTCGATACCCAGCGACAGCGGTGTGACGTCCAGCAGCAGCAAGTCCTTGCGGTCGCCCGACAGGACGGAGCCCTGGATCGCAGCGCCGACTGCCACAGCCTCGTCCGGGTTAACGTCTTTCCTTGGATCCTTGCCGAAGAATTCCTTGACCTTTTCCTGCACCTTTGGCATGCGGGTCATGCCGCCGACCAGGATGATGTCGTCGATTTCGGTGACCTTGACGCCGGCATCCTTGATCGCCAGGCGGCATGGTTCGATGGTCTTGGCGATCAGTTCCTCGACCAGCGATTCCAGCTTGGCGCGGGTCATCTTCAGGTTCAGGTGGACCGGCGCGCCATTGACCATGGCAATGTACGGCTCGTTGATTTCGGTTTGCTGCGACGACGACAATTCAATCTTGGCGCGTTCGGCCGATGCCTTGATGCGCTGCAGGGCGATGGCATCCTTCGACAGGTCCAGGCCGTTGATCTTCTTGAATTCGTCGATGATGTAATCGATGATGCGCTGGTCGAAATCCTCGCCGCCCAGGAAGGTGTCACCGTTGGTCGACAGGACTTCGAACTGCATTTCGCCATCGACGTCGGCGATTTCGATGATCGAAATGTCGAACGTGCCGCCGCCGAGGTCATAGACAGCGATCTTGCGGTCGCCCTTGCCGGTCTTGTCCAGGCCGAATGCCAGCGCTGCCGCGGTCGGCTCGTTGATGATCCGCTTGACATCCAGGCCGGCGATGCGGCCGGCATCCTTGGTCGCCTGGCGCTGCGCGTCGTTGAAGTAGGCCGGTACGGTGATGACGGCTTCGGTGACTTCCTGGCCGAGATAGTCTTCGGCGGTCTTTTTCATCTTGCGCAGGATTTCAGCGGAAATCTGCTGGGCCGCGAGCTTCTTGTCACGCACCGAGATCCAGGCGTCGCCGTTGTCGGCCTTGACGATCTGGTACGGCATCATGCCGATGTCTTTTTGAACTTCCTTTTCGTCGAATTTGCGACCGATCAGGCGCTTGACGGCATACAGGGTATTTTTCGGGTTGGTGACCGCTTGCCGCTTGGCAGGTGCGCCGACCAGAATCTCGCCATCTTCCTGATATGCGATCACGGATGGCGTGGTGCGCGCGCCTTCCGAATTTTCGATCACTTTCGGCTTGCCGCCTTCCATGATGGCGACGCATGAATTGGTGGTGCCCAGGTCGATGCCGATGATGATACCCATGATGATTTCCCTTAAAAAACGATATTGATGATCGAGGTGTTGATATTTGTATAGATGATTACTGGAAAAATACTTCCGTATGGTCCAGATATGCGGAAATAAATGTCGCTTTCAAGCATGTCATTGAAGATTTTTTTCTCCGGCGCGTGGCCGCGCCCATTCCGTCGTTCCGCAATCAGCCGGCGACCGTCACCAGCGCCGGGCGCAGCAGACGGTCCGAAATCATGTAACCCTTCTGCAGGACGCTGACGATGGTATTGGCTTCCTGAGCCGCCGGCACCATCGAAATCGCCTGGTGCTTCATCGGATCGAGCTTGTCGCCCGGCTGTGGATTGACTTCCATCAGGCGGTTCTTTTCGAAGGCGGAGCTCAACTGGCGCAGTGTCGCCTCGACGCCTTCCTTGTATGAATCGACCGAGGGCGTCTCCACCTTCATGGCCATTTCCAGGCTGTCCTTGACCGGCACCATCGCCTCGGCAAACCCTTCGATGGCAAATTTATGGGCCTTCGCGATATCTTCCTGAGCCCGGCGACGCATGTTTTCCGCCTCGGCCTTGGCGCGCAAGAAGGCGTCCTGCAGATCGCGTGCCTTGGCTTCCGCCACAGCCAGCTGTTCCTCCAGCGATGCGACAGCGTCGGCTGCCGAGGCTGGCGCCGGGTTGCCTGATGCAGTGGCGCCATTGCCGGCACCCGTTACGCCGGCTTCGCCATGCAGTGGCGCTTTGATCGCCTCCGCGCCCGGCTCGAGAGGATTCCCCTGTGTGGAATATTTTTCCTGATCTTGCATTAAAAAATCTCCAAAAATCAATGACTTAAGGTTGGTGAAGTTCTGATTGGGAAATAAATGGGGTGATCCCACATTATTTCAAGGGGTATTCCGGCAACTGTCGAGGAAAGTTTGGTTGATGATTCCGTACGGCAAGTAAATACTCTCGACTCTGGGGGTGTAGCGGCGCGCAGCGTGTCAAATGATTGCTTTATTGAACTTTTGTCACATGACCTTGTCACAAGCTTTTGGCACAAGCTTTTGTTAAAAAGTTTTTAAAAAGTTTTGTTACAAACGTTACTTGATGGATTCCCATTGAATCCAGACCGAATCGTATTCTCGATTCCCCAACCTACACGATGAGTTTTGCATCATGAGCCTGTGCGCCCGTAAACTGCCCCTGATTTCCGCAACGGTACTTGCTTACGCGGTCATAGCGGCCACAGTCATTTGCCAGGCCGACCTGTTTGCGTTTTATTGATCCGATCGAGTCATCAAGCCGCGGCGCCGAGAGTCCTGGCAAGTGCAGCGGAATGGCGCGCTTGCTCGGCGTCAAGCGCGTCTTGCGATGCGTCGCGCAGCGTGCGCCAGCCACCCATGTGTTGTTCTGCAATATCCGCCAGCGCTGCGATGCCTTCCGGCGCTTCGTTCAGGCAGGGTATGTAGTGAAATTCCTTGCCGCCGGCTTCCAGAAAATCATGGCGCGCTTCCATCGAAATCTCTTCCAGCGTTTCCAGGCAATCTCCGGTGAACCCGGGGCACATGACGTCGACCCGCGCCACGCCTTCGCGGGCCAGCTTCTGCAGGGTCGGCGCGGTGTAGGGTTGCAGCCACTCGGCACGGCCGAAGCGTGACTGGAAGGTGACCTGCCATTGCTCGACTTGCAAGCCAAGTGCGGTCGCCAGGAGTCGCGCCGTCTTGTAGCATTCGCAATGATAGGGGTCGCCCAGCATCAGGCTGCGCTTGGGAATACCGTGGAAGCTCATCACCAGCTTGTCCGGCCTGCCATTCTTTTGCCAGTACGCCTGCACCGATTGCTTCAACGCGTCGATGTATGCCGGATGATCGTGATAGTGCTTGATGGTGCGCAGTTCGGGCATGTTGCGTGCCGTGGCGTAGTGCTGGAACACGGCGTCGAAGATCGATGCGGTGGTGGTGGCGGAATATTGCGGATAGGCCGGCAGCACCAGGATGCGCTCGCAACCCTCGGCATGGAGTTTGTCCAGCACGCTGGCCACTGATGGCGCGCCGTAGCGCATGGCATATTCCACGTCGACCGCATGGCCGCGTTCGCCCAGGTAGCCGCGCAACAGGGTCGCCTGTTTCTGGGTATGCACCTTCAGTGGTGACCCTTCGTTGGACCAGATCATGGCGTACTTCTGTGCCGACTTCTTGCTTCGAATCGGCAGGATGATGCAATTCAGGATGAACCACCAGAGCGCTTTGGGAATTTCCACCACGCGCGGGTCGGACAGGAATTGCTTCAGGTAGCGTCGCACCGCCGGTGCGGTCGGTGCGTCGGGCGTGCCTAGGTTGACCAGCACGATGGCGGTCTTCGGTAGCGTGCCGTGGGTGTACGGCGGTTCTTCTCGAAATGACATGATGGTTCCGTTACGGGTTATTTATCAGGAGTGGAGCGGGCGCGGCTGCGAGCGGTGAAATGCCGCGATCGAGGCGCCGTCGAGACACGAACAGGGCGCGATCAAAGCGCCAGCAATTCACGAGCATGCTTGCGGGTGGTGGCGGTAATTTCGAGGCCACCCAGCATGCGAGCGACTTCCTCGACCCGGGCCTTGGCGTCCAGCGCCTGGATGCGCGAGACCGGCTTGCCGCCGCTACTGGCCTTGCTGACTTCGAAATGCTGGTTGGCCTGGCTGGCCACCTGCGGCAGATGGGTCACGCACAATACCTGGCGGTCTTGCCCCAGGCGTTTGAGGAGACGGCCGACCACTTCGGCCACGCCGCCGCCGATACCGCTGTCGACTTCATCGAAGATCAGGGTCGGGGTGGCGGTACTG
>JAYUWF010000237.1:0-13815 GCA_043753685.1 Herminiimonas sp. | reverse complement strand
CGCCGCCGGCTTTCGTGGCGCCGAAGAACAAGGTGACCACGGCGATGGAAGAGGCGAACAACCTGGATCAAGCGCCCGACATCTTCGTCATGCCGGCGCTGATCGAAGGCCGCATCGATGCGCTGGTCGCCGGCCTGTCTGCCTTCGCAGCGGAACACAATCCGGCCAGCGTCGATTGCAGTGCCCTGGCGCGTGTCGACGTCAATGCCGCTGGCCAGCTCATGGCCGGCCTGATGCCCATTGCCGGCGACGGCCGCCTGATCGAATTTATCCACGTCAACCACCTGGTTGCCGCCTTGTTCAACGTCATCGGCCTGCGCGACATCGTCCAGATCAAGACACGCACGATCTGATCCGGCCCCCGCCCGGCCGACACACGGCGCCTGCCGGGCGCTCGTCCGGCAACCGCCGAGGCGCCACCGACCCGGCCTTGTTATCAGAAGCTTAGCCCTCATTTGCTGCACTCGGCGCAAGCATTCCCAGCAAGGTGCGATCACTGCGCGGCCCACGCGGCACGCCGATGAGTATGTCGCCTTCTGCACTGACTACATTACATTCGGGATCAGCATGGAACAATTTCACGGCACCACCATTCTGTCGGTCCGACGCGGCAATCAGGTCGCGCTTGGCGGCGACGGCCAGGTCACACTCGGCAATATCGTCATGAAGGGCAGTGCGCGCAAGGTGCGCCGCCTGTATCAGGGCAAAGTATTGGCAGGATTTGCCGGCGGCACCGCCGATGCCTTCACCTTGCTGGAGCTGTTCGAAGCCAAGCTGGAAAAATACCAGGGCAACCTGTTGCGCGCGTCGGTAGAGCTGGCCAAGGACTGGCGTACCGACCGCATGCTGCGCCGGCTGGAAGCGATGCTGCTGGTGGCGGACAGGGAATCCACCCTGGTCATCACTGGCAACGGCGATGTGCTGGAACCGGAGGATGGCATCAGCGCGATCGGCTCTGGCGGTGTCTATGCCCAATCGGCGGCCAAGGCGTTGAAGGAAAACACGGAACTGTCGCCCGCTGAAATCGTCAAGAAATCGCTGACGATCGCCGGCGAGCTCTGTATCTATACCAACATGTCGCATCTGATCGAAACGCTGGAATGACCACAATGAACATGACGCCGCAAGAGATCGTTTCCGAACTGGACAAACACGTCGTCGGCCAGGGCCGCGCCAAGCGCGCGGTCGCCATTGCTCTGCGCAATCGCTGGCGCCGCCAGCAGGTGGCAGAACCGCTGCGCCACGAAATCACGCCGAAGAACATTCTGATGATCGGCCCCACCGGCGTGGGCAAGACCGAGATCGCGCGCCGCCTGGCGAAACTGGCCGATGCGCCATTCATCAAGATCGAAGCCACGAAATTCACCGAGGTCGGCTATGTCGGGCGCGACGTCGACACCATCATCCGCGACCTGATCGACATCGGCATCAAGCAGACCCGCGAGAGTGAAATGCGGAAGGTGCGCGCGCATGCCGAAGACGCCGCCGAGGATCGCATCATCGACATCCTGGTGCCGCCGCCGCGCGACTTCGGCTTCAGCGCCGCCAGCACGCCGATCGACGCCGGCGAGAATCAACCGGGCAATGCCGCGCGTCAGACCTTTCGCAGGCGCCTGCGCGAGGGCGTGCTCGACGATCGAGAGATCGAGATCGAAGTCGCCGATACCGGACCGCAGATGGAAATCATGGCGCCGCCCGGCATGGAAGAAATGACCGAGCAGATCAAGTCGATGTTTTCCGGGGTGGGCGGCAGCCGCAAGAAAAAGCGCAAGGTCAAGATTTGCGAGGCAATGAAATTGCTGATCGAGGATGAAGCCGCCAAGCTGGTCAACGAAGACGAGCTCAAGCAGCGCGCGATCGCCAACGTCGAGCAGAACGGCATCGTGTTCCTCGATGAAATCGACAAGATCGCCAGCCGCTCCGAAGTCGGCGGCGCCGATGTGTCGCGCGCGGGCGTGCAACGCGATTTGCTGCCGCTGGTCGAGGGCACCACCGTCAATACCAAGTACGGCATGATCCGCACCGATCACATCCTGTTCATCGCCTCCGGTGCGTTCCACCTGGCGAAACCGTCGGATCTGATTCCAGAGCTGCAGGGCCGCTTTCCGATCCGGGTCGAACTCGAATCGCTGTCGATTGCGGATTTCGAGCGGATCCTGACCGGCACCGATGCGTGCCTGACGATGCAGTACACAGCATTACTGGAAACCGAGAACGTGCACATCGAGTTTTCTGCGGAAGGCGTGCACCGGCTGGCGCACATCGCGTTTTCGGTGAATGAAAAGACGGAGAACATCGGCGCCCGCCGCTTGTACACCGTGATGGAAAAACTGCTGGAAGAGATTTCGTTTACCGCCGTCGACAACAGCGGTGCGACGATCGTCATCGATGCTGCGTATGTCGACGAACGCCTGAGCGCGCTGGCCGTGGACGAAGATCTGTCGCGCTACGTGCTGTAGCTGGGTTGCACCACATTGTCGGCGCCCTGGCAGCAGGCTGACGGTAGGTTGTCGATCGGTGAAGTGTTTGCCGGCTCCTGCGCGCGCCGACCGATGGCGACTTAACGCAGCTGCGAGGTGCCCGGGTTTGCCGGAGGCACCGCATTCTGGGCCGGCGGCATGCCGTTCTGGCTGGCATTGGGCACCATGGTCGGCATCGATTGCTGTGGAAACGGCTGCTGTGCCGGGGGCGGCGACATCTGGTTGATCAGCGGCGCCGGCATTTCTGGCGGCGGACGGTTCAGGCTGGGCGGTGGCGGTGCGTTCGGCGCTGGCCGCGGCGCCAGCGGCGGCAATGCGCCGGTCGAAAAATCTGCCTGCTGCGCGGCGGCAGCGACCTCCGGCAAGGCAACCCGTTTGACCACGCCGCCTTCCGACAAGAGGATGTATTGCGGGTGGACTTCCTTGACCATCACTCCCGGTTGCCACTCGACATTCATGCGGACCGCCTGCGCCGGCTTGCCGTCGGCCGACAGGATCGCCACGCTCTCGCGCCCGTTGGCAGCGACCACCACGCCCTTGAGTTGATAATTGCTCGCCATGGCCGTGGCGACCGGGCGACCGCCAAACAGGCCGGCCGCACTGTCCATCCTGACCTCGGCGACGGCTGCCGGCGCCGGCGCTGCCATCGGCCGCAAGGGCGGACGGATCAGCTGCAAGCCCCAATAGGCAGCGGATGCGCACAACGCGATGAACAGGATGAAACTGAGGATGGCAGGCGTTCGCTTCATGATATTTTCCGTGCACTGCGTGCGTGATCTGATGTCATTGTTGCCGTCTGGCGTGCCATCGGCTCAGCGCACCAGCTGATTGATTTCAATGATCGGCATGAGCACGGCCAGCACGATCAGCAGAACGACCACGCCCATGGCCAGGATCAGCACCGGCTCGAGCAGGCCGGCAATCGTCAGCGCGCGCCGTTCCAGATCGGCTTCCTGGGCGTTCGATGCGCGTTCCAGCATGGCCGGCAACTCGCCGGTGACTTCACCGGCGCGGATCATGTGGATGAGCATCGGCGGAAAATGCTTGTGCGCCGACAGCGCGCGCGCCAGGCCGACGCCCTCGCGCACACTGGCGGTCGCGTCTTCGACCTGCTCGCGCATGGCGACGTTGTTCAATGTGTCGCGGCTGGTCTGCAGGGCACGCAGGATCGGCACGCCGGAGCCGGTGGTGATGGCCAGGGTGCTGGCAAAGCGCGCGGTGTTGAGGCTGCGCTCGAACTTGCCGTACAGCGGCGCCGTCAACAGCCATTTATGCCAGCGCATCTTGACGGCCGGATTTTTCAGGGCACTGCGCCAGGCAAAAAACGCAGCAGTCACCACCACGGCGACGATCCAGCCGTAGTTACGCACGAAGTCCGAAATCGCCAGCATCATCACGGTCAGGAACGGCAATTTCTGCTTGGTGTTGGCAAACACCGAGACGATCTGCGGCACCACGTAGGTCAACAGGAAAATGACGATGGCAAACGCCACCACGGTCACGATCGCCGGATAGGTAAAGGCCAGCTTGACCTTCTGTACCAGCGCGTTGCGCCGCTCGATGTAGTCGGCCAGCCGCGACAGCACCCGCGCCAGCTGACCGATCTGCTCGCCGGACGCGACCAGGGCGCGATAGATCTCGGCGAAGTCGCGCGGATGGCGGGAGAGCGCATCCGAAAGGGAGGAACCGCCCATGACTTCGGAGCGGATCGAGGCGACCAGGTCGCGCAGATACGGCCGCTCGGCCTGTTCCAGCAGCGCCGAGAAGGCTTGCTCCAGTGGTAGCGAAGCTTCCAGCAGGCTGGCCAGCTGGCGCGTGAACAATGCCAGTTCGTTCGTCGAGAGATGGTCGCCGAAACCGCGTCGCCTGGTGGCGCCGGCAGCGTCGAGCTGGGTCGTGATGGCGTCGACCGCGATCGGCACCAAGCCTTGGGCGCGCAGGTCGCCACGTGCGGCACGCGCACTGTCGGCATTGACCACGCCCTTGCGGGTGGCGCCGACCGGATCGACTGCTTCATAACGAAATGCTGGCACCGGTTTTCCTGTTCTTTCCCGTTCTTTCTAGCTTTTTCCCACTACCACCGACGCATGATCGAGCGCTGCGCCGGTGGGCGAATCCATTATTCCTTGGTCACCCGAAGCAGCTCGGCCTGCGTGGTGACGCCTATCTCCAACCAGCGTTCGCCATCCTCGCGCATGGTCTGCATGCCATCCTGCTGGGCCACCGTGCGGATCTCCGCCTCGGAGGCCCGGTTGTGGATCTGTGCACGGATCTGTTCGGTGGTCTGCAACAGTTCGTACACGCCGACCCGGCCATGGTAGCCGGTCATGCCGCAGCGCTCGCAACCGACCGCATGCCAGTACTGGCCGTCGTGCCGGCGGCAGCTCTGGCAGAGCTTCCTCACCAGTCGCTGCGCCACCACGCCCAGCAACGACGACGACAGCAGGAAGGGCTCGATGCCCATGTCGAGCAGACGGGTGACAGCCGCGGCCGAATCGTTTGTATGCAGGGTGGCCAGCACCAGGTGACCGGTAAGCGAAGCCTGCACTGCGATCTGCGCGGTTTCCAGGTCGCGGATCTCGCCGATCATGATCACGTCCGGGTCTTGCCGCAAGATTGCACGCAAGGCCTTGGCGAAGGTCATGTCGATCCGCGCATTGACCTGGGTCTGGCCGACGCCGGCCAGTTCATATTCGATCGGGTCTTCCACCGTCAGGATGTTGGTCGCGGTAGCGTTCAGGCGCGACAGTGCGGCATACAGCGTGGTGGTCTTGCCGGAACCGGTCGGACCGGTCACCAGCACGATGCCGTGCGGTTGCGCGATCAGGCGGTCGAACTGTGGCAGCACGGCGTCGCTCATGCCAAGGTGCAGCAGGTCGAGCCGGCCGGCTTCCTTGTCCAGCAACCGCAGCACCGCGCGCTCGCCATGTCCGGTCGGCAGGGTCGAGACCCGCACGTCGACCGGCTTGCCGCCCACGCGCAATGTGATGCGTCCATCCTGCGGCAAGCGTTTTTCGGCGATGTCCAGTTGCGCCATGATCTTGATGCGCGAAATCAGCGAGGCATGGATCGCCTTTTTCGGCCGCACCACGTCGCGCAGGGTACCGTCGATGCGAAAGCGCACCACCGAAATCTGTTCGAACGGCTCGATGTGGATATCGGAGGCTTCTTCGCGCAGGGCTTGGGTCAGCAGTGCGTTGATCATGCGGATCACCGGTGCGTCGTCGGCCGACTCCAGCAGGTCCTCGATGGCCGGCATGTCCATCATCAGCTTGGCCAGGTCGAGGTCGGATTCGTATTCGTCGATCACCTGGGCGGCGTCGCCTCCCGAGCCGGCGTAGGCTTTCGCGATGGCGACATCGAGCGCTTCGCGTGACATGGTCTTGAGTTTCACCCGGCCGAAACGGCGTCCGACCTCGGCGATCGCCGTCGGCGCAGTCGCCTCGGAGACCCACACTTCGACCGTGTTGGCGGCGCTGTCGCTGCGATGGGCCAGCAATGCAAAGTCGCGCGCAAATGCATACGGCAGCAGACGACCATCGATCATCGGATTACTCATGGCAGTTTCAGTCTACGGTTTTTCGACCGACAGGTCCGGGGATAATTTCATCGCCGGCGCCTTGGGTGGAGCAGCTTGCTGCAGTTGCTGCTGCATCGATTGCTGCTGTGGAGACTGCTGCGGATTCTGCTGTTGGTTTTGCGGTGTGCTCTGCTGTGGCGCCTGCGCCGGCGTCGGCGGCGAGCGCAACAGGTTGCCGCCGACCGGCTGGCCGTTCTGCAGCGGCGGCAGGATCGGTCCGTCCACGTCCGGCAACACCGGCGTGCGGACCGGCTGCGAATTCAATTCCACATTGCGGATCAGGTCGTAGCGGTCGGCTGCCAGGTTGACGCTCTGGTCGTTGCTGCGCACAACCGTCGGGCGCAGGAACACCATCAGGTTGGTCTTGACGCGCTTGCGGTTCTGATACTTGAACAGGTTGCCGATGACCGGCAGGTCGCCCAGCCCGGGGACTTTTTCATTGCCGTCCTGGACCGTATCCTCGATCAGGCCGCCCAGCACGATGATCTGGCCGTCGTCGACCAGCACGTTGGTATCGATCGAGCGCTTGCTGGTGATGATGCCGGCAGCATTGGCGGTGTCCTGCACGGCCGAGGTTTCCTGATAGATCGCCATCTTGACCGTGCCGCCCTCGGAAATTTGCGGCCGTACGCGCAGCGACAGGCCGACGTCCTTGCGCTCGATGGTCTGAAACGGATTGACGCCGGCCGAGCCGCCGGAGGCCTGGGTCGTGTACTGGCCGGTGATGAACGGCACGTTCTGGCCGACGATGATCTTGGCTTCTTCGTTATCCAGCGTGATCAGGTTCGGCATCGACAGAATGTTGGCATTGGCCTCGGTCTCCAGCGCATGCGCCAGCGCACCCAGGCCGAGCTTGCCGTTGATCTGGCGGAAAATGCCGATCGACAAGCCGGGGCCCGGCAGCGCCGACGCGCTCTTGGCGGCGATGCCGGCACCCAGGCTCAGCAGATTGTTCGGCGTGCCGGTGGCAAAAGAGGTGCCCGCGCCGACCCGATAAGCACTGTTGGCGTCGCCGGTCGCGCCCAGCCACTGGATGCCGAATTCGGCCGCCTTGTTGGCCGAGACTTCGACGATCAGCGATTCGACATAGACCTGGGCGCGCCGCACGTCGAGCAGATCGATGACGGTGCGCAGGTTGCGGTAGACCGCTTCGCTGGAGGTGATGATCAGCGTATTGGTGGCGGCATCGGCCTGGATGAAGCCGCCGGCGCCGCCGCTGGAGAGCGCAGTCGATTGTTGTTGCGGCGAGGAAGGCGGCGCGCCGAGCCCGCCCTGCGTGGTCGATCCACCCGGCTGCTGCAGCGATGACGGATTCTGGCTCGGCGTCTGCTGGGCCGGCTGCGAGGTGTCGTTGGTCACCACCGAGCGCAGGGTCTGCGCCAGCTTGGTAGCTTCGGCATTTTTCAGATGCACCACGTGTACGTTGCCCGGTTGCGCAGTCGGTTGATCGAGCTTGGCGATGAGCGACTTGGCCAGGTTGGCGCGCGCCGTCGAGGGCGCCCGCACGATCACGGAATTGGTCCGCGAATCGGCCAGCAGGTTGACCCGGCCACTGTCGCCGCCCGGCACATTACCGGCACTTTCGAGCAAGCGGTTGACCATGCCGGCGATGTCGCTGGCGATTGCAAAGCGGATCGGCACCACGTCCAGGTCGCCCACGGCCGGACTGTCGAGGGCGGCGATGATCTTGCCGAGCCGGCGCAGGTTGTCGGCATAGTCGGTGATGACCAGCGAGTTGTTGCCCACGTTTGCATTGATCGTATTGTTCGGTGAAATCAGCGGCCGCAGCACTGCCACCAGGTTGTTGGCCGACTCATAGTTCAAGCGAAAGATCTGGGTCGCGATCTGGTCGCCGCGCACGGCGCCGGGCGTGGTCGGGCCGGCCTGCAGCTTGGCGTCGGCTTCCGGCACAACCTTGGTGAAGCCGTCGCCGGTCACCACCGTGTAGCCCTGCAAGCGCAACGCCGACGTCAGGAGCTGAAATGCCTGCCGCTTGCTGACCGGTTTTTCGGACACCACGCTGATGGTGCCCTTGATGCGCGGATCGATGATGAAGGTGGTGCCGGTGTAGTGGCCGATCGCCTTGATCACCGATTCGATGTCGGCGCCGACGAAATTGAGCGAGGCCTGGCCCGCGGCCGGGTCCTGTGCCTGCGCCAGCGGCGCGGTGGCCACGGCGCAGATCAGGGTGGCGACGGAACCCAGGCGGCGCAATGCGGCGACGCGAGGAAGGGAGGTCAAGGCTTTGGAAAATTTTGTCATGAGTACGGTCAGTTGACTTCTAACGCAATGAAATTCGTATCGCCTTCACGCCGGCGCTGTCCCAGCAAATTCAACAAATTTGCCAGTCTTTCTTCTTCACCCGGCGCAGCTTGCGCGCGCCCGGAAAACCGCAATCGTCCCTGCTCCAGCTTGCCCTTGCCGGTCAATAGCATCGGGCCCTTGATACTTGTCAGTGCCAACGTTGCCTGTTGTCCCTGCCAATCCATCTGCAGCCGATAGGCGCCCAGCGGCTTGATCGGCGACAGGCGTGAAGCAATGTCGTTCAACTCCAGCTGCATCGAACCGGTCAGGTCCACCTGCTGCCCCTGCCGTTGCAGTTGCAGCACGGTCCAGGAGAGCCGCATCGCACCGCTTGGCACGATCGTGTTCAAGGGCGCGCCCAAGGCCACCAAGCGCTGCGCAGGCATCAGGATCGCCCCTGGACTGACCTGCCACTGCGACCAGGAACCGGTGATCTGCACCGGCTGGGTCAGCGCCTCCGGATTCGACAGGGTGGCGTCGACCAGGCCGACCAGGGCCAGCGGCGACAGCCGCCAGCTGAATCTGCCGGGCAGCAGCGGCGTGACCGGATCGAGCCCGCTGGGCGCGGCACCGATGAAACCGGCGCCGCGCCAGATGCTGCCCTGCGGATCGCCGAGCGTCAGCCGGCCGCCACTTTGCTTTTCCAGGATCGGCGCCATCCAGGCCGCCGGCAAAAACAGGAGCACCGTGATGGCGACCGCCATTGCGGCGGCGCACAACCATATCACGATGCGTCGCACTGTCCCGCCGGGAAATTGAAACTTTTGTTCAAGGCCTGTCGTCCGTTTTCGGTTGTCGCAGACTTAAGGTTGCGTTGACGATATCAGTCTGCGCCTGCGCCGTGAAACTACTCTCGACGATTGTCAAACGGGCAGTCTTCTGCATTTCGTCCAGCCAGTCGAGCAATCCGGCAAACGACACGCCATTGATCTGCACGCGAACCAGCTCGCCGGTGACGACGATGCTCTGTGCCTTGAAACCCTTGCGGGTAAGCGACGCCTCGATGCTTTCGCTGGTGCTGAGCGTGGCAGGCGAAGATGGCGCGGCTGCGAGTGCCTGCGCCTGGTTGGCCATTCCCTGCAAGGCAAGGGCTTGCTGCCGCAGATTCGGCAAGTCTTTCTGCAGCTTCGAGACGCCGTTCAGGGCCGGCCCGATCGCGACGAAATACAGCAGCGCGGCCGCCACGGCAGCCGCACCGATGCCGAGCATCCTGCGCTCGCGCGGATCGCGCTCCAGCCAGAACGTATCGAACGCTTCACGTACCTGTTGCAGGGTCATTTTGCGCTCCGGATCTGCCAGACGCCCGGCGCCGATTGCGACAGGCTCAGGTTTTGCTGGGCCAGCGCCGCTTTCATCTGCGTCAGCGGCACTTCGGGCTGGGCTTTCGGCTTGACCAGCAGGCTGCGATCCTTGTAGTCGAAACTGGCCAGCGCCGGCTTGCCGGCCCCACCACCACCGGCGGCACTCTGCACGTTTGCCCAGGCCGCCGCAAAGCCCGCCGCCAGTGCGGCGAAATCATCCGGCGCCGCCTGGCCGGCATCGCGCTGGGCGGCGGCGATCTTTTGCCGCATCTGGGCCGCCGGATCGACGATCACGGTTTCTTTCGGATACGCCGTCTTGTAGATCTGGACCATCGAGGTGCGCAACTGCGCAGCCTCGCGCGAGAGCCGCCACCATTCGAAATTCAGGGCGCCGATGTTGAGCAGCAGCAGGAACATCGCGAGCACCAGCGGCCAACGCCAGCGCCGCCAGTCCAGGCCGGAGCTGCCGGCAACGCCCAGACCGGCCATCAGGTTCAGCGTGGTGGAGCGGGTGCCGGCAATCCAGCGCATCCAGCTGTCGGCAAAGACCGTCACGCGCTGATCCAGCGGCAACAGCAGCTCGGCTGCCTGCTGATAGGCCGTTACCTGGTCCTGCGGCACATACAGCGCCACCGGTGCGCTCGGCACGATGGCGCAGATGGTTTGCACGGCATCCTGCGGCGCGGCGCTTGGGTCGTCCGGCAGCAAGGGCAAACCCAGGCCCTCCTGCTCCGACAGGCGCAACGTGAGATCGAATTCGGCGCCGAAGGGTGTGATCGCCGCCGCAACGCCACCCGAGGGAAGCGGCAAGCATAACTGCGACGGCAGCGCGACGATTTGCCGCGCACCAAAGTTGTTGAGGGTCTGCAGCAGGATTTGCAACCACCCGCGTTGCACGACAGCAACAGTACGCAGGTCCGCAAGGATGCCACCGGCCACCACCACGCACTCGGACGGGTCGGAAATCAACTGGTCTTCGATCAGGTTCGGCAATGCTGCGCGCAGGCGGTTGGCCGACAGCGGCGGCAGTTTCAGGTGCAGCAAGGTGACGTCGCTGGCAGCGATCAAAAGAACGACGCGCTGGGCGCCGGCGATCAGGCCGGCCAGCTCCGCCAGCGGCGCGCTGCCTTCGCGCTCGATGGTTTCGCCGCCCGCCACCAGGGCGTAGGGACAGGGCAGCGTGATCCAGTGGGCGGCATTGTCGGCCACCGATTTCGAGGGCACGCGAATGTGCAGGGTACTCAAGGCGCGCTTTCAGTCATGAGGGCTTTCATCAGGTTTCGCGGATCCACAATACCGTCGCTTTGTTGTTTGCGCGATAAATCAATGCTTGCACTTCCAGTCCGGCACGGTTGAGCTTGACCTTGCCGTCGACCAGGAAATAATCGGTACGGATCGCCAGTCCGGTCGGCGGACGCCCACGCAGGCGCGTCGACAGGTCGCCACTGTCGCGCGCGTAAGCCCGATCACGGTCGATGATCATGCCCTGGGCTTCAGCGAGCGACAGTGTATCAACTCTGGCGGCCAGGACTTCGGCAGAGGTCGTATTGAAGTTCACGGCGGTTGGTTCCGGCAGAATGATCACGTAATTTTTTAATTGCGCAACGATTGCCGGCGTAAATCCCGGTACGGCAAGCAGATCGTCGACCTGGGTGATTTCCATGGGGCGATTCGCCTCCAGCGGCGAGGTCATGGTCGCTGGCGCTGCCGTCCCGGTCCCATTCGGGGTGGCGGGCGTAACGGGCGTCGTGGCAACGACGGCCGGCACCTTGGTCTGATCGGCCGCCGACGGCACCTGTTTCGGCTGGCCGGCGGCCATCGTGACGGCTGCTGCCTCGGCCAGCGCCGGATTGATTTTCAGGATCGTCAGCAATGTCCTGAAGGCGCTCAGTTCGACCGGATCGACCTTGCCGCCTTTGCTCAGGCCACGCAGATTCAGGCGCGAATTGGCGTCGATGATCTTGCCGGAAATCGAAGCGTCGCTGGCTTCGCTGTCGGATCGGCCGTTTTCGACGTAGGAATCGAGCCGGGTCTCGGCCAGGCCGACTGCCCAGGGCTGCTGCAGATTGTCGACCAGCGGGCTCAGCTTCCCGCTTTCCCGCAGAATCAGGCAGGCCCAGTCGAGCGCGCCGCGCAGGATCCACTGCTTTTGTAACTGCATCCGCTGGTTTTCGATCGAACGGACCTGCACCTGCTGTTGCCAGAACAGGCTGGCGACGATGGTCACTGCCAGTGTGGTCAGCAGCAATGCCGTGATCACCGCCACGCCGCGCTGGCGCAACGGCCGGATGAAACGGGCTGGCGGCCGGGATTGCAGGCGAACCCCGATGCTTTTGCGCGCGCATGCCGGCAGCGCCCGGGGCTTGAAGGGTGGCTCGAACATCAGACCGCCCCCACCAGGAAGACCTTGAGCATGCTGGTACTGCGGCCGCGCAATTGCAGCGACACTTCGAGTCCGGCCGGCGTGGTCGATGCCGGCGGCGGCAGCGTCGTGCCTGCACTCCCGGTCGACGGCGCGACCACCCCTGCCGGCAACGGCGGCGCGGCCGATGCCGCCGCCACCGGTGGCGGCGTCGCGTCCGCGCCGGTCGCCAGGCGCCAGCCGCCATTGACCTGCCACAGCCGCACCGTCATCGCCGTCACATCCGATTGCAGCACCAGCGCCTGTTCGGCATCGGTATCGGCGGCTGCGGACTGCCAGGCGCCGGCCAGCTCGCCGAGATTGCGCGTGGCCGGCGATTCGCGCCGGGTCAGGTTGCCGTTGCGAACCCGGTAGGTCACCACCTGCAGGCGCGACGGCTGGTCGTCCGCATACACGGCGCGCACCATCATCAGGCGGCTCTGGTCGGCCACCAGCGGCGCATGCTCCGGCACCAGCGCGCTGTCGACGATTTTCGAGCAATCGCTCTGCATCTGGGCGAAGGTCAGTTGCATGGCCCGGGTCTGGTCGAGGTTGGCGGTCAATGCGATGCGGGCCCGGACGATGCCGTCGAGCCCGCGCCAGCCGAGCACGGCGACGATCGCCAGGATGCTGATGGCGACCAGCAGTTCGATCAGGGTGAAGCCGGCTGACGGGCGCTTACCCATTCGGCACCACTTGCGCCAGTTTGATGATGCGGCGCTCCGGTTGCCGGCTGTCAAAGACACTGACCTCGACCCGGCGGAAGTTGACGTTCGGGGTGGCGAGGATTTCTTCTTCACAGGTCAGCGGCAATTCGTCCTGCGAACAGTCGAACTGGCGCTTGCCGATCGGCGGAAAATCGTGCGCCAGGCGAATCTGCGACAGCCGGTTCTCGGCCGACCAGGTCGCCATCATCGAAGCCCGCAAGCCATCGCTGTTCTGGGTCAGGCTGCCGACCGCCCGCAGGCTGGCGCCGAGCGCGGTGCCGACGATGACCAGTGCGACCAGCACTTCGAGCAGCGTGAAGCCGGCACTGCGCGCTCGGCGGTCGTGCTCGACGTTGGCTACCCTGCGAGCTGCCGGACCGGTTCGCATTGTGCTGATCGACCGCATGCTACTGCACCACGAAGTGACCGATACCATCGGCATTGATGGCCACCGTGCTGTCGCCGGAGGCCAGGGTCAGCACGAACGGCTTGTCGACCGGCTCGCGGCCGAACACTACCCGCAGCGCGGCTTGCGGCGGCAGGGCCGGTGTGATCGACACGTTGACCGGCGGGCGCTGGAAAGCCCGGTCGCGCAACAGCTCGTCCTGCGTCAGGGATTGCCAGACATTGTCTTCACGGATCAGGAAACGATACCCCTCGCTGTCGACCTCGAAGGCGATCGGACGATTGCGCACGATCGCTTCGTCACGCGCCAGCTGCAGCAGCAGGGCAATGCGTTGCGATTCCTTTTGCAACGCCTGGCGATCGCTGGGCATGGCATTGAAGGTCACCATGCCCAGCGTGATGCCGGCAATCACCATGACCACCAGCAGTTCCAGCAACGTGAAGCCGGTCGCGCCGCGCAACCGCCGGCGCCGTCGCACTGCGGGAAACAATCTGGAAAACCTGGAAATTACAATTCCCACGAACCGATGTCGGCATCGTTGCCCGCGCCGCCGGGCTGGCCGTCGGCGCCGTAGGAAAAGACATCAATCTCTCCCTTGATGCCGGGCGACAGGTACTGGTAGGGATTGCCCCAGGG
>JAYUWF010000236.1:0-4582 GCA_043753685.1 Herminiimonas sp. | reverse complement strand
TGTTCGCAAGCAGGCAGCGCGCGGACCTGGAGGCCCGGATTGCCTTCGCCTGCCGCTGACCGGACCGGCCGCGCCGGGGGCGGCGTCCTTGCGTTGCCTGAGCCGGGCGGTGCGGGCACAACCGCTCGGGACACGCCAAACGCGGCCGCCTTAACGAACCTGCCGCTGGCATGGAATGCGCCGCGACTGGCAATGCCGGCGCTGAGCCCGACCCTGTGCGTTTCGATTCACGACGTCGCGCCGCACACCTGGCCATTGTGCGCGCGCCTGGTGGAAGCAATCCGTGCCGTGGCGCCCATCCCCCTGACGTTCCTGGTGGTGCCGGCCTATCACCATCTGCCGGTCGCCAATCCGGGTCTGTACGATCGCCATCTGGAACGGTGCATGGTCAACGGCGACGAACTGGCGCTGCATGGCTACACCCATCTCGACGAAGCACCGCCGGCGACCAGCTGGCGCCAGCGTTTTCGGCGTGAAGTCGTTACCCTGCGCGAAGGTGAGTTTGCCGCGCTCGATACCGCCGAAGCACGTCGGCGCCTGGCCCAGGGGCTGGCCTGGTTCGAACAGCGCGGCTGGCCGGTGTGCGGTTTCGTAGCGCCAGCATGGTTGCTGGGCCCCGGTGGCGTGCAGGCCCTCAGCGAATTTCCATTCCAGTACACGACCAGCTTCGGCGCATTTCACTTACTGCGGCACGGCATCGCGGTGGCCGCACCCAGCCTGGTCTATAGCGCCCGCAATCCGGCCGGACGCTGGTTTTCCCAACGCTGGACCACACTGCGCGCCGGCCTGCAATCGAAAGCGCCCCTGGTGCGATTGGCATTGCATCCAAACGACGCCAGATTCCCCGCGCTGCTCCAGCACTGTCAGCATCTGATCGAGCGCCTGCTGCGCCGGCGCACCGCGCTAACGAAGGCAGGCTTCGCCAGGCAATGGCAGGATTCGATCATTCACGCCGGATCGGTTCGCGCTTCCGTGTGACCACGGCAAAATTCCCTCAAGTAAATTAAGTGCGGTAGCGGACAGACGTTGCGGTTGACCATCCACTATCGTTAACTCAGCAAAAAAATATCGGCAACGCGCTGCACGGCCTTCCGCCGCGTACGCTTCAATTCATCAGGGAGCTCCACATGAAAACCATTCAAAAAATCGCCACCACCACCGCAGCACTCGCATTGATCGCCAGCCTGGGTGCCTGCAGCGGCATGTCGACGCGCGACCGCGACACTGCGGTCGGCGCCGGTATCGGTGGCGTGGCTGGTGCAGTTTTGACCGGCGGCAGTGCAGTCGGCACGGTCGGTGGCGCAGCTGTCGGCGGTGTGATCGGCAATCAGGTCGGCAAGTAAAGTACGAAAGTAAAGTCCGCAGGCAAAATCTGTAATTCAGGTCGGCAAGCGAGACTGGGGACGAAAGACGCCACCTGCTGTGGCAGGCGCTGATCGAACGCGGCAACCATGCCCCATTACCTAGCAGTCTCCGGCCCGCCGGATACTCTGGCAAACATTGCGAGTGCCGGGACAGCGTGCGAACGCTGCTCCGGCACTTGCCTCGAACATCTACGGTCCACAATAAACGACCCGGCCGGAGCATCGATGACGATGCGGCTGACTGCGGCGTGTGACCTTCAGGGAGAATTACATGCTGTACACAATCGCCGTTGTTCTGATCATTCTCTGGCTGCTTGGCTTGGTGACGTCGACCACCATGGGCGGGCTGGTCCATGTGCTGCTGGTGATCGCGATCATCATGATCCTGCTTAATGTTATCCGCCGCTGATTCTGAAGATTCGGACCACCGGGGCGCGTCCCCTGTTGTGCGTGCCAGCGACCGTCGCCGCCGGCCGCTCGCCTTTGTTCGAGCTGTTGCACTGCGAACGGAATGAACTAGCGGGCTCGGCTGGTGCTCCAACCCTGAACACGAATGCTTTGGGAGCTCGCAGCAAAATTCTGCCAAACCTTTCGGGCGGTTCACGTCTCAGGTAGCAAATAGTTCGCCTGCATTGCAACCGCGCCAACCTAGATCGCCGCGACAGCACCAGCGTCACGGCGAAATCATCGATGCGGTTTGCGCCGCATGGTTAAAAATTTCCAGGAGTTACAAATGACCGAATCCGTGTTGACCGGCGCAGCGCCATCCCCAAAATTGACCGACATCGCGACCCTGCGGCAGCGTGCACGCCAGCACATCGAGGAAGGTGCCGTCACCGATGGCTATGCAGCCAATCGCGAAGCAGTGATCCAGATGCTCAACGGCGCGCTGGCGACGGAGCTGGTATGCGTACTGCGCTACAAGCGACACTATTTCATGGCAGCAGGCATCCACTCGGAGCCGGTCGCCGCCGAATTTCTCGAGCACGCCAATGAAGAGATGGGGCATGCCGACCAGATTGCCAAGCGGATCGTACAGCTCAAGGGCGAGCCCAATTTCTCGCCTGAAGGGTTGGCCGAGCGCAGCCATGCCGAATACGTGGCCGGCACCACGTTGCGTGAAATGATCAAGGAAGATCTGATCGCCGAGCGGATCGCCATTGAAAGCTACCGCGAAATGATCACCTATCTCGGCAACAACGATCCGACGACACGGCGCATGCTGGTCGATATCCTCACCGTCGAAGAGGAGCATGCCGACGAACTTTCCTCGCTGATCGAAAGCATCAAGGATTAACCCTCCTGCCGCCGCGCGCAAAAGCGGTACAACTTGCGCCGCCGCCGGCGCCAAGATGGCTGTCCTGCCGGAATTCTGGCAGCCTTGCTGCCTGGTAAGCCGGCCATTTGCCAATCAGCTACTTTTATCGTTACCATTCGCCGGCAGCTTGGCCTACGCAAAGTTGCCGGCGCGTGCATCGGCACGCACTGTTCGGACGAGTGGACCCGACCTGGACTGACCCATGACATCATCGCGCTCCGTAGACAAGATTGAAATCGCTTCCTACGTGTTGAGCGCGATCGCCTTGCTATTGATTCTCTTGAAGGGCTTGCTGGTCGCGCTGCTGGCGGGCTTGCTGGTGTACGCGCTGGTGCACCTGATCGCACCCCGTCTTGGGCGCAGGCTCGGCGGTCCGCTACGCGGTCAAGCGGGCGCGCGACCGGGCGGCCCACTGCACAACCGGCGGGCGCGTATCGTCGCCATTGCCGCGCTGAGCTTCGTCATCGTGGCATCGTTGTCGGCGGCGATCTGGGCTGCGGTCGCATTTTTCCAAAGTGACGCCGGCAGCGTGCATCGCCTGTT
This sequence comes from Herminiimonas sp., assembly GCA_043753685.1. Classification (GTDB taxonomy): domain Bacteria; phylum Pseudomonadota; class Gammaproteobacteria; order Burkholderiales; family Burkholderiaceae_D; genus JANXSS01. The sequence continues at coordinate 1,357 of JAYUWF010000236.1, read as the reverse complement.
GCGGCGCATGGCCGAGATTCTCGAAAGTTCGCGCGACCAGATTCCCGAGTGGATGCGCAATCACATACCGACTGACGTCGATGCGCTGCGTCTGATGATCAGCGACTGGCTGCGGGTGCACGCAATTGAAGCCAAGTCGGTTGGCGAGCGAGCCGGCCGGGTCGCCTTGCATCTGTTGTTGGGTATGATCATCGGCGCGATGGTGGCGCTTTACGACACCACCAGCGAAGACCATGTCCGCCGGCCTTTGGCGGCGGCATTGCGCGAACGACTGCTGCGCCTGCATGAGGCATTCCGGCAAATCGTTTTTGCCCAGGTACAGATCGCCGCCATCAATGCGGCACTGGTGGCGCTGTATCTGCTGGTGATCCTGCCCCTGGCCGGCATCTCGCTGCCATTGGCCAAGAGCCTGATCGTCATCACCTTCGTGGCCGGACTGATCCCGGTGGCGGGCAACCTGATTTCGAATTCGATTCTGGTGATCGTGGGCCTGTCGCACTCCTTGCATACGGCCGTGGCGTCACTGCTGTACATGGTCGTGGTGCACAAGTTCGAATATTTTCTCAATGCCCGCATCGTCGGCGCCAAGATCCAGGCCAGCGCCTGGGAACTGCTGGTGGCAATCCTGGTCATGGAAACCCTGTTCGGTTTGCCGGGACTGGTCGCTGCGCCGGTCTTTTACGCCTATGTCAAACGCGAATTGATCGACCTCGAGTTGGTCTGAGCGCAGCAGCGTCCCGCCGCGGATTGCGGATTGCCGTGGTCGACCGTCGGGCGGCTTCGAACAGTCAGACGATATGGTCCGGCGCCAGCTTGCAGGGCGCCGCGATGTCTCCGGTTTCCACCTGAATCGTCGCATGGCCGATCGCGAACTGGCGCTGCAGGTCATCGGCCACCGTACAGTTGAAGGCATCGCCCGGATGGCCACCCGGTATTACCAGGTGTACCGTCAGCGCTGTCTCGGTGGTGCTCATGCCCCAGATGTGCAGATCGTGAATGGCGGCAACGCCCGGCAGCGCCTGCAGGTAAGTCCGCACTTTATCGACGGGCAAGCCTTGCGGCACCGCCTGCAGCGCCAGCTGGACCGAATCGCGCAGCAAACTCCAGGTGCCCAGAACGACCAGCGCCGCAATCGCCAGACTGACTGCCGGATCGAGCCAGAGCCAGCCGGTAAACATCATGACGGCGCCGGAGACCACCACGCCCAGCGAAATCAATGCATCGCCGGCCATGTGCAGAAAAGCGCCGCGAATGTTCAGGTCGTCTTTGCGCCCGCGCATGAACAGCAGCGCGGTGGCGGTGTTGACGACGATGCCGATACCCGCCACCGCGATGATGGTCCAGCCCTGGCTTGCTT
>JAYUWF010000235.1:0-13862 GCA_043753685.1 Herminiimonas sp. | reverse complement strand
TCAGGAAGCCGAATTTCAGTTGCGCTTCCTCGGCACTGATCTTGAGCGCCCGGAACACCTTGCTCTGGACTTCGGCGCGGTGGATACGCACCGAGCCGCCGCCGAGTTCCCAACCGTTCAAGACCATGTCATAGGCCTTGGAAATCGCACTGCCCGGATCGTTTTCCATCAAGTCTTCATGGCCATCCTTCGGCGCCGTGAACGGATGATGCGTGGCCGACCAGCGGTTGTTTTCCTCGTCGTATTCGAACATCGGGAAATCGATTACCCACAGCGGCTTCCATTCGTCGAGGAACAGACCGTTCTTGCGGCCGAAATCGCTGTGTCCGATCTTCACGCGCAGGGCGCCGATGGCATCGTTGACGACCTTGGCCTTGTCGGCGCCGAAAAAGATCAGGTCGCCGTCTTCGGCGCCGGTCCGGGCGATGATCTGCGCCAGGGCGGCGTCGTGCAGGTTCTTGACGATCGGCGACTGCAAGCCGTCGCGGCCCTTGGACTTGTCGTTGACCTTGATGTAGGCCAGGCCCTTGGCGCCGTAGATCGCCACGAACTGTGTGTAGGCATCGATCTCCGAGCGCGGCATGCCGCTGCCCTCCTTCGCGCCGCCCGGCACCCGCAGACCCACCACCCGGCCGCCATCCATGTTGGCCGCACCCGAGAACACCTTGAAGTCGACATCCCTCATCACGGCGGTCAGGTCGGTGAAGGCCAGTTGCACCCGCATGTCCGGTTTGTCCGACCCGTACAGGCCCATCGCGGTGGCGTAATCCATCACCGGGAAAGGGTTCGGCAGGTCGATGTCGAGCGTTTTCTTGAAGACCAGGCGGATCATGTTCTCGAACATGTCGCGGATTTCCTGCTCCGACATGAAGGACGTTTCGCAATCGATCTGGGTGAATTCCGGTTGCCGGTCGGCGCGCAGATCTTCGTCGCGAAAGCATTTCGTGATCTGGTAATACCGGTCGAAGTTGGCCACCATCAGCAATTGCTTGAACAATTGCGGTGACTGCGGCAGCGCGAAGAAATGGCCGGCATTCACGCGCGACGGCACCAGGTAATCGCGCGCGCCTTCCGGCGTCGATTTGGTCAGCATCGGTGTCTCGATGTCGATGAAGCCGTTTTCATCCAGGAACTTGCGCACTTCCATCGTCACCTTGTAGCGCAGGCGCAGGTTGTTCTGCATCTGCGGACGGCGCAGGTCCAGCACCCGGTGCGTCAGGCGCGTGGTCTCGGACAGGTTGTCGTCGTCGAGCTGGAACGGTGGCGTCACCGAGGGATTCAGCACTTCCAGCGCTTGCGCCAGCACTTCGATCTTTCCCGAGGTCAGATTCGCGTTGGTGGTGCCTTCCGGCCGGTTGCGCACCACGCCGGTGATGCGCAGGCAAAATTCGTTGCGCACCGCTTCGGCGGACGCGAAGACGTCGGCACGGTCCGGATCGCAGACAATCTGTACCAGGCCTTCGCGGTCGCGCAGGTCGATGAAGATCACGCCGCCATGGTCGCGGCGGCGATGCACCCAGCCGCACAACGAGACGGTCTGGCCCAGCAGGGCCTCGGAGGTAAGGCCGCAATAATGAGTTCGCATTGACATGTTCTGTTCCAGTTTCAGTTTAATTTCGGCCGTGCCGGCTGCCGGGCAGACCGCGCATGGCATTCAAGGACAGCGTTCAAGGTCGAATCGCTGCCCGCATCATTCGGTGATCTTGGCGCGATCGACGATGACTTTTCTTGCCACATGCTCAGGTGCGACTACGCCCATGGAGACAATGTACTTCAGGGCGGCATCGACCGTCATGTCCAGTTCGACCGTATCGGCGCGCGGCACCATCAGGAAAAATCCCGAGGTCGGATTCGGCGTCGTCGGCACGTACAGGCTGACATAGTCGCCGACCAGGTGATTCTTGACGTCGCCGCCCGGCGTGCCAGTCAGGAATGCGATGGTCCAGCATCCCTTGCGCGGATATTCGACCAGCAGCGCCTTGCGAAAGGCATTGCCGGACGACGAAAACAACGTGTCCGACACCTGCTTGACGCTGGAGTAAATGGTGTTGACGACCGGGATACGGATCAGGACGGCTTCCCAGATCATCACCAGCTTGTTGCCGATGAAATTACGCGTGGCCAGGCCGGTCAGGAAAATGATCAGCAGGGTCAGGATCGATCCCAGGCCGGGGATGCGGAAGCCGAACATGGCTTCCGGGCGCCAGCGCTCCGGCAATAGCAGGAGCGACTGGTCCATGGTGCCGATGATCAGGTTCAAGACCCACAGGGTGATGGCGAGCGGAACCAGGATCAGCAAGCCGGTGACGAAATATTTGCGCATTGAGTCGAGTGGGCGGCTGATTGGGCCGCCGTTGGGAAGGAAGGATCAGGTGCCGGACGAACCGGTGGCGCCAGTGCTGGCGGCCGGTGGCGGGGCAGCTGCCGGCTTGTCTGCCGATTTGTCTGCCGGCTTGCCTGCCGACGCCGCGCTAGCGGTATCGGTCGATGCCGCCTTGTCGCCCGCAGGCTTGGCTTCGCCATCACCCTTGGCGTCGTCCTTGGCACCGGCCACGGGTGGCACGGCGGTACCGGCGCCATTGCGGAAATCGGTGGCATACCAGCCGGTACCCTTCAATTGGAAGCCAGCGGCGGTTACCTGTTTTTTGAATGCCGGCTCGCCGCACGACAGGCAAACCGTCAATTGGGGATCGGATACCTTTTGCAGCACATCCTTGGCAAAACCACACGCTTCACAGCGGTACGCATAAATCGGCATGAAAATTCCCGCAAAAATCGTCTAAAACCCTGAATTATAAAGGGTTTTTATGCAATTTTGGTGCCGATTTATGGTGTGCAACGGGACTGCGCGCCGCCCTCGGGTTTGCAAGCATCGTTATCGTCATGAAATGGTTCCCATACGATCCGTGTCTGCTGCGCACTTCGCATTGAACCAGACCGACTTGTCCATACGCCATTTCGGAACATTTTTCGATGAGCGACCTGGTTCATACGCCATGAATTCGCCGGCTGGAGATGCTTATTTACAACACTTGAGATTGGACATTTCCTCAAAGATACATATACGCCGTCCGCATTTCTTGAAGTAGTTTGCATTCGTCATCTAAAAACATTACTTTAGGTAAATGTTATTGACTACTTTCAGTAATGGCGGCTTGGAGGGCCAGGCATGTGCCCGGCAACCGGGCAAGCGCCCGATCGAAGGATTTGTCGGCCAGCATGGCCCGGAGTAATCGGTTTTGCGCTTTATCGCGACATCAAACGAAGTGGAGAAAGGGATGCGCTGATGTCTGAATCAACTGCCGACCCACAGCGCATGCGACTGTCATTTCGAATTCAAGGACTGCCCCTGCGGGACGAACTGGTCATCAGGTCGGTGGTGCGGCTGCTTGACCATCGGACCGATCATCACTGGAGCTACAGTCTGGAACAGGCCGATCTCGACGTGGTCGGTGACGCCTGCGACGAAGCGGCCACGGCTTCGGGGGCGGTCATCCCGGCGGGCCATGTATTAAGAGCGGGGAAGTACAGGAAGCATGACGGCCCCTTCCTGTCTCTGCCTGTGAACTCGAACGCGCTCGAATTGCTTCTCAACGACTTCGGAAACCGAATCAACGCGTTGAAAAGAACTGCTGAAGCGGCATCGGGTGAGATGGAGGCAGGTGAAGCGTTCCGCTTGCTCAGGTGGCCGCCGGCAGCACTTCTGGACGGATCGGAGAGGATGAAAATGGCGACAATCATCATGGGACGGGCATTGTCAGCATCGGCGCTTGCGCAGCGCGCCGGCGTCACCGTGCAAGAGTGCGCAAGTTACCTGCACATGTTGCAGGCAAACGGATATCTGGCTGTCAATACGGTCGTTGGTGATGGCGCGCAAAACCAGATCGGCATGACGGCGCCAGTCAAGGAAAAAGTCGCGGCCGGGCTGTTGTCCCGCATACGCAGCCGGCTGGGGCTGACACGATGAGCCAGGCAGTCGTCGAACACAAGATCCTTTTTACCGGCCCCATGGGCGCCGGAAAAACCACCGCCATTTCGCGAGTCAGTGAAATCGTGCCGATCAGTACCGATGTGCGGAATTGGGATCTGTCGGTGCAAAAGGCCATGACAACGGTCGGCCTCGACTACGGCGAACTGACGCTGGAAAACGGTGAAAAATTGCGGCTCTATGGAACACCCGGTCAGTCCCGTTTCGATTTCATGTGGAAAATTCTGTCCCGCGGCGCGCTGGGCCTGGTCATCCTGATCGATAACAGCCGTCCCGACCCACTTGCCGACCTCGACATGTATCTGGATGGCTTTGCCGACTTGATCAAGCGTGCCTCATGCGTGGTCAGTGTTGGCAAGATGGAAGGACATCCCTTACCCGATATCGATGCCTACGCCGAACGAATCGAAAACAAGGGGGTGTTGTGTCCCGTAATTCCGGCCGATGTGCGCGACGCAGAACAAGTGCTGCAGCTGCTCGACTTGCTGTTGATTCAGCTCGAATCGTAACTAGAGGGTTTTCATGAACATCGATCCGCAATTAAAAGCGCTTGCCGAATCAACCATCGGCACGCTCATGGGCCAGGTCAAAGGAATACGTGCCGTAGTCGTCTCGACGGAAGACGGCTTCGAGGTCGCCGCCCGGGTGGAAAACACGGCGCACGTGAGTCGCCTTGCGGCGATTGCCAGCTCACTGACGGCACTCGGCGCCGTGGCGGGCGAGGAGAGCCAGCTGGGCATTTGCGACAGCGTCATCATCGGCGCCGAAAACGGCTGCCTGATGATGCTCCAGGTGCGCCGCCGCGATAGCGAACTCATCCTCAGTGTCGTGGCAGGCAAGGACATCATCGTCGGGCAGGCCCTGTACTTCGCAAAGCAGGCGGCACAAGCACTGGAGCGGGGATAACCCGGACAATTTCACTTGGCCGATCGGCCAACTCGGCTGCAGTCCAACTTTTCGCCCGGGCGGCAGCAGGCATTCAACAGGGCGATATCAACCAGGAAATTTTCATGGCAAATATCAAGCAATCGATGGAAGAATTGATGACCTGCGATGGCGCCCTGTGCGCAGCACTCGTGGACTACGGCAGTGGCATGCTATTGGGCCAGATCGGCTCCGGCGTTGACCTGGAAATTGCCGCCGCGGGCAATACCGAAGTCATGCGCGCCAAGTTGAAAACCATGCAGGCGCTTGGCCTGAACGATACGATCGAGGACATCCTGATCACGTTGGGAAAGCACTATCACATCATTCGCCCGATGGTAAGCAAGGAAGGACTCTTCATTTACCTGGTACTCGACAAAGCCAAGTCGAACCTGGCACTTGCCCGCCGCAAGGTACTCGATGTCGAAAAAGCGCTATCCGTCTGAGGGCAGCGGTCGTGCCTCGAATCTGTTGCCTTATGGGCGCTTGGCGCCCTGTTTTCTTACAAAAACAGACACTGCCATGAAATGGCAGCAAAGTGCCCGCAACGATTTTATTTGACAGCGCCACGCGACAAAGAAAGCGCCGCGTCAAGCATCCGTGCCATGTCGCTCACTGCTCCGCGGGCTCCATGCCGTTCCATATCCTGGCAACTCGTCATCCCAAGCCGGTACAATTTGTGTTGGCATTCGGCGCATCGGGTACACACCAGGCAATCGGGCCAGCAAAAGATTTCACATCAACAGAATCTGGGGGCGGCATGTCGGACAAGGGGCGTTTGGCGGGGGACTCGCTGGGGACATTCGAGTCTGCGGTGATGGGTATCGCCGGCACGGCGCCGGCATTCAGCGTGGCCGTCACCACTGCGACCATCGTGGCGGCGGTCGGCGTACTGTCCGTGGGCAGCGTTCTCTACTGCGGCCTGATCATGTTCGGCATCATGCTGGCGTTTGTTCACCTGAGCAAAATCACACCGCATGCCGGTGCGGCCTATGCCTGGGTCGGGCATGTCTTTGGCAAGAAATGGGGCTTTTTCGCTGGCTGGGGACTGCTGGTGGCATCGATATTTTTCATGGTGTCGGCAACCATTCCGGCGGCCACTTCCACGCTGGTACTGATCGCGCCGCAACTGGTCGAAAATACCAACTGGGTGACACTGACGGCAGCCATCTGGCTAACCCTGGTGACGATCGTCGTGACCAAGGGCATCAAACATGCGAGCTACACGCAGCTGATCCTCACCGGCATAGAATCCCTGGTGATCCTTGCGCTGCTCATCGGTGCATTCATGCAGTACTGGTCGCATCCTGCACACACGCCCTCCTTCCAGTGGTTTTCACCGTTTTCATTTACACCTCAGCTATTTGCCACGGGCGCCCTGACCGGGATGTTTTTTTACTGGGGCTGGGATGTCACCATGAATCTGAGTGAAGAAACGAAAAACGGTGAAACCGGAGAAGCGCATCCCGCCAGCAAGGGCGCGTTCTGGTCGATGGTCAACCTGATCCTTTTTTTCATCATCATGATGATCGTGGTCTTGATCGTCTTGAGCGATGCAGAAATCGCCAAGGCCAATACCAATGTGCTGTATGCGATCGCCAATAAATTGTTTCCGCCGCCCTGGAATTACCTGGCAGTCCTGTCGACGATTCTCAGTACGATCGGCACCATCGAAACGCAAATCCTGCAATTTTCCCGCAGCATGTTTGCCATGGCACGTGATGAAATGCTGCATCCCCGGTATGCAAGGATCCATCCGGAATGGCAAACCCCGTGGGTCGCCACGCTGGTCATCTGGTTCCTGGGCGTGTTTCTGCTGTTCGGCTCCTCGTACATGCCGACGGTGAAAAGCATTCTGGAGAGTTCGATACTGGCAATCGGCTTCCAGATCTGCTTCTACATGAGCCTGACCGGATTCGCTTGCGCCTGGCATTACCGAGCAAAGCTGGGAAGTGGCATTTACGACGCAATTTCGTACGTCGCATGGCCCCTGCTGGCGGCGTCGTTCATGGTCTTCATCGCGCTCTACAGCATTCCCACGTTCGATCTGGTGACCAATGTGCTGGGCATCGGCGGAATCCTGATCGGCGCGGTACCGTTGCTGCTCAGTCGTGGGCGGAAGGTAAGCCTCAAGGCGGGATGAGCGATGTGACGGACCGCGGACTACTTTCGCTGCCACACCTGCCAGCGCTCGCGCCCGGCGAAAGCCGCCACCGAATCGTCCACGGCCTGATCATCGATGCGGATGAAATACGGCAACAGCAATGCGTCGAGCTGTGCCGGATCGGCACCGAACGGCGGGCCCTTTAAATTGGTATCAAAGAAAAAATATCCGGCCAGCAGTGCGCCGCCGGGCAGTAGCGCGGCATAACGCTCGATTACCTGCGCCCACATGCTGCGCGGCAGTGCGCACAGGAAGGCGCGTTCGTAAATCAGTGCGGGAGCGAACGGCGGCGCGAAGCTGAAGAAATCCGCTTCCACCACCCGCTCGGCCCAGTGCCCCAGGGCCGCACGCGCCTGCGCCACGGCAGTGGCGGAAAAATCGATGGCGCAGACATCCCATCCCGCGTCTGCCAGAAACCCGACTTCATGGCCAAGCCCGCAACCGGGAATCAGCGTGGCCATCGGCGCCGCAGCCTGCGCGACGAACTGCTGCAAGTGCTGCGGCGCGCCGGCGCGGTCCCAGGGCATGAAGTTCTGTTCGAAGCGCTCGCTCCAGAAACTTGCCTCACGCGGATCGCGGCTGATGAAGACCGGGGCCGTCATGCGCAATCCACCATCAATTGAAGTGGTTCCAGCGCAGATAGAACTGGATGATCACCACGCCGGCCGCCAGCCCCGCGCCAAAATACATCGCCAGGCCCAGCATCAGGTTGGTGCGCTTTTGCTCGCTGATGAGCATCTTGAGCAATTCGGTCTGCTCCTGTGCCGGCGCGTTGGCTGCTTTTGCCAGCGCCTGGTGCGCCAGGCGCGGCAATTGCGGAATGAGCTTGGTGTACTGCGGCGCCTCGGCCTTGACGCGTTCCAGCAAGCCGCGCCAGCCGATCTGTTCGTTCATCCAGCGTTCCAGGTACGGCTTGGCGGTTTTCCAGAGATCGAGTTCCGGATCGAGCTGGCGGCCCAGGCCTTCGATGTTCAGAAGCGTCTTTTGCAGCAGTACCAGTTGCGGCTGCACTTCCACATTGAAGCGGCGCGAGGTCTGGAACAAGCGCAACAACACCTGACCGAACGAGATGTCGGACAGCGGCCGGTCGAAGATCGGTTCGCAACAGGCACGCACGGCCGATTCGAGTTCATCGACCCGGGTCTCTTTCGGCGCCCAGCCGGACTCGATGTGGGCTTCCGCGACCCGCTTGTAATCGCGCCGGAAAAACGCGATGAAGTTCTGCGACAGGTAATCCTTGTCGAAATCGTTCAACGTGCCGACGATGCCGAAATCGAGCGCGATGTACTTGCCGAGCGTGGCCGGTTCGATCGACACCAGGATATTCCCGGGATGCATGTCGGCATGGAAGAATCCATCACGGAAGACTTGCGTGAAAAAGATTTCGACGCCGTCGCGCGACAGCTTTTTCAAGTCGACGCCGGCCGCCACAAGGCGTTCGACCTGCGAGATCGGCACGCCGCGCATGCGCTCCATGACGATCACCGAAGTGGAGCAATAGTCCCAGAACATTTCCGGCACCGCCAGCAGTTCGGAGCCGAGAAAATTGCGCCGCAACTGACTGCCGTTGGCCGCTTCCCGCATCAGGTCGAGTTCGTCATGCAGGTACTTGTCGAATTCGCCGACCACTTCACGCGGTTTCAGGCGCTTGCCATCGGCCCACAGACGCTCGACCCAACCGGCGGCGATGTGCATCAGCGCCACGTCTTCGTCGATCGATTTTTTCATTCCCGGACGCAGCACCTTGACGGCCACTTCGGTGCCGTTTTTCAGGGTCGCGAAATGAACTTGCGCAATCGACGCCGACGCCACCGGCACGCGGTCGAACTTGGCGAACAATTGATCGGGCGGCGCACCCAGCGAACGGGTGATCTGCGCGATCGCCAGGTCGGAGTCGAACGGCGGCACCCGGTCCTGCAGGCGCGCCAGTTCGTCGGCCAGGTCCGCCGGCAACAGATCGCGCCGCGTCGACAGCACCTGCCCGAACTTGACGAAGATCGGACCAAGGTCTTCCAGGGCCCGGCGCAGGCGCTCGCCACGCGGCGCAGAAATGTCGCGCCAAAAGATCAGCGTATCGATGGCTTTCGCCAACCGCGGCACCGCCAGGCTGGAAATCGCGATTTCATCGAGGCCATAACGGATCGCCACCCGCAGGATCTTCAGCACACGCAAGAATTTCAGGATCATGCCGGACGCTCGATGCGCTCGATGCGCTTGGCCAGGCGTTCGACATCGTCGCGCAGGCGGGTGACGTCGGCCGTGAATTCGGTGACGGCCTGGGGCCGCATCAGCATCGGCTTTTCTTCCAAAAAGTATTCGGCAAGGTTTTCCATGACCTTCTGTTGCGTCGAGCGCACCGTGGCAGCGGCAGCGCCGGCGCCATCGACGATGCGTTGCGCGGCGATGTCGCCGACCACCTGACTCAAGTCGTTTGCAATGTCCCAGCGCAGGTTTTGCGAGACCTTCGAAATCGTGTTGGCAAAATCGGCGTCGCCATCGATCTTCACGTAGGAAAACGCGCGTTCGCGATTCTGCAGGATCAAGGGCAGGTCGGCCGGCCGGATCCGGATCGTGACCGCCAGCGGGTCCTCCGCCGGCGCACTGGCGACCATGCCGTCAGCAGTGACTTTCAAGCGCACGGTGGCAACGCCGGCGTCCAGACACGCCACCTTGCCCGCATGCGGCAGCAACTGCGACCGTGCCCAGCTTTCCTGTTCGAGAAGGTGATTGACGGTGTTTGGCAGAAAGCTTGAAAAACTTGGCAATATCATCGGCGGCACGCTCAAATAAAACACTGGTTCACGGACACAAAAAAGAAAACCGCCCGGGAAAGCGCACGGGCGGTTTGAAGTTTATCAGCTTGCGGGTAAATCTTACTGGGGGCGCATGTGCCGTCGCATCTCTTCAGCCATGAACGCCGCCCCAGTCGCGCGCCAATACATCAAGACAATTGCTGAATGCCTGCCAGAACCCAACCGCCCTGGCCGCTGACCGGCTTCGACAGATTCCAGACTTCGGCGAACGGTGCGGCGTCAGCCGATGGCGCTTCCTTGATCAGGCCGGTGAACTTGACGCTGGCCAGGTAATCGTTGCCAACCGTTTCCACACCCAGCAATTCGGCGTCGAGTTGAACCACGTCGGTGACATTGGCCGAGGTGCCGCGTTCCTGCAATTCCAGGCGGAATTCGGCGAACATCTCGGTCGAGGTGAATTCACGGATATCGTTCAGATCGGCCTTGTCCCAGGCTGCCTGCAAGCGAATGAAGTACGTCTTCGCATTGCGCAGGAAAGCCGGTACGTCGAAGTCCGCAGGAACGGTCCAGGTGCCAGGGTTGCTGGCCACTGCACCGGCTGCCGCCGTTTCCAGCACTGGCGAGCTGCCGAACGACGATGTGGTCGGCTGTGCCAGCCCGGAGCCGATTTCAGGCGTACCGGTGCGAGCGTACGGCACCGCGTCCTTGCTGAACGCTGCATCCTTGTTGAAGCTCGAGTCCGAACCGCTGCCGTAAGCACCGGCCGGTGCCAGCGTATCGGCGTTCTTGCGACGGAACATGCGAACGATGAAGTACACCGCCGCAGCCAGCAGGGCCAGCATCAGGATCGAGCCGAACATGCCGCCGAGTGCACCGCCGAGGCCAAAATGCGACATCAATGCGCCAAGGCCGAGACCCAGCAGCGCGCCACCCAGAATGCCGCGCCATGGGCTGGCTGGTTTCGGTGGAATGGCTGCCGGTGCGGGCGTGGCTGCCGGCGACGCCGGACGCGTTGCGGTGTTCGAAGGCGAAGGTGCGGGCGCTGCCTTCTGCGTCACGTTGCTGGATTGCCGGCCGACCGAACCGCCGCCGCCGAGCCGCTTGGCATCCGCTTCCACGGTGACCAGCGAAAAGGCACTCAGGGCGATCAACATCGAAAGCATTACTTTTTTCATGGGTACTCCTAGAATTTGATACCAGTGTGAAGAGCGGCCACACCTGCCGTAAGATTGAGATACTCTACCCGATCCAGACCGGCTGCCTGCATCATCGCTTTCAAGGTTTCTTGATCAGGATGCATGCGGATCGATTCTGCCAAGTAGCGATAACTTTCTGCGTCGCCAGCTATTTTTTGTCCTAGCCAGGGCAACACTGAAAACGAATACACATCATAGGGCTTTTTCAGCGGCGCCCATATCCTGGAAAACTCCAGTACCAGCAATTTACCACCGGGCTTGAGGACCCGCTGCATTTCCGCCAGTGCGGCATCCTTGTGGGTCATGTTACGCAAGCCAAACGCCACCGACACCCGATCGAAATAATTGTCTGGAAACGGCAGTTTTTCCGCGTCGCACAAGGATATGGGGACTGGTTGCCCTTTGTTCAAGAGCCGGTCCCGGCCAACGCGGAGCATCGATTCATTGATATCGGTCAGCCAGACCTCGCCAGCAGGGCCTGCTTTCTTTGCAAACGCCAACGCCAGGTCGCCCGTTCCGCCCGCGATATCGAGCACCTTGAAACCGGGCCGGATACCAGCGTGGGCGATGGTGATGGCTTTCCAGACACGGTGCAAGCCGGCGGACATGACGTCGTTCATAACGTCGTATTTTTCGGCGACCGAGTGGAAGACGCCCGCGACCTTGCGAACCTTGTCGTCTTCGGGGATGGTTTCGAAACCGAAATGGGTGGTGTTGGGCATGGTGGGACCGTTATACAGAAGCTGTTGGGGTTAGGCTATTTTAATTGCTGAAGTGAGGATGCAAGGTATCGGCACTTGGGGTCTGACTGCGTCCGAACCGGCGCCGCAGCAGCAACCAGGGTCGGATTCAACTTTCGCGGTGCTTTTTCGCGAAACTTGAGTCGGACCCTGCTTGCGGCAAAACGGAGTGCGTGCGGCAGTCATTCGAGCTTTTGTCCGATGCGCTGCTAGCGTCCCGATTCGCAACCGCATGTACTCCGCAACCCGCAAACGAGGTCAGAGTGAAGTTTCGCGATGAATCGTTGCGAAAGTTCACTCTGACCCCGGTTGCTGCTGCAGCGCAGTTTAGCCGCATGAATTCAAAAGCTTTGGTTTAATGATTGTGCCCGCACCCGCCACCACCACTCACAGCCGCAGCCGTCATCGAAGCATCCCGCCCACTCTCGCGCGTAAAACCTGCCGCTTCCAGCCGCACCAGGTAATCTTCCCAAAGCTCAGCCTGATTCTTTCCAAGCCAGTACAGATAATCCCAGGAATAGATGCCAGTGTTGTGCCCGTCCGAAAAATGCGGCTGCACGGCATAATTACCCACCTGCTCCAGCGCATCGACATTTACCTCGCGCATGCCGGTCTGCAGCGTTTCCTGCCCCGGTCCATGGCCGCGCACTTCCGCCGACGGTGAATACACACGCAACAATTCAAATGGCAGACTGAACTCTTCATCGTCGAACGTCACTTCCAGCACCCGCGATTGCTTGCGCACCGTCAGGCCGGAGGGCACCGCCAGCGGCGCGCTTTGTTTGCTTCCCAATGTCGTCATCCTGTCCCTGTCTTGTTAATTTGTGAAATCGGCGAACAAGCGTGGCCACGCTGCCAATTTAATTTGTCTGCAGTACCGACTTTGCGTTTGCCTGAATCGATCTATGCCGCCAATCCCGCGCAATGCATCGCAATCGCCGCCCGCAAGGCCGGCACCAGATCACGCCTGGCCGCCAACGCCGATTCCACCGTCGTGCGTTGCCGCTGCCCCCATACCGGTTGCGGAAAATGCGCATCGTCTGCATAGCGCGGAATCACATGCCAGTGCACGTGCGGCGTCATGTTGCCGAGGCTGGCCAGATTGATCTTGTGCGGCTCCATCACTTCCCGCTGCGCCTGTTCGACCTTGCACACCACCGTCATCAGCAGCGATCGCTCGGCAGGGGTCAAGTCGGTCATCTCCTGCGCGTGCTGCTCCCAGATCACGCGGCAGAAACCCGGATACAGCGGATCGTCGACCAGCACCACCCTCAATTTCTGATGCTGGAACACGACCTCGCCACCGGGGCCGGCGCACAGATCACAAGCCGGATCGACGCGCGCTTGCGTACCTTCTTCATCGCGCTCGCTGCGACCCGAACCGGCCATCACACCAGAATCCGCTCGATACCGCCGGCATTGGCGCGCGCCACGTACTCCGGCATCCAGTTCTCACCCAGCAGATGCCTGGCCATCTCGACGACGATGTAGTCCGCCGTGGTGGCCGAATCATCGTTGAATCGCGACAGCCCCTGCAGGCAGGCCGGGCAAGACGTCAGCACCTTCACTTCACCCGTGAAGCCGTCAGCGCGCATCTTGTCGGCGCCCTTGGTCATTTCCTCTTCCTTGCGGAAGCGGACCTGGGTCGAGATGTCGGGCCGCGAGACCGCCAGCGTGCCGGCTTCGCCGCAGCAGCGATCGCTCTTTTCGACCTTGGTGTTGTCGACCGTGGTAATCAGCGTATTGACCGTCTTGAGCGGATCCTGCAGCTTCATCGGCGTGTGACATGGGTCGTGGTACATGTAGCGGGTACCGGTCACGCCTTCGAGCCGCACGCCCTTCTCCATCAGGTATTCATGGATGTCGACGATCCGGCAGCCCGGAAAAATCTTGTCGAACTGGTAGCTCGCCAACTGGTCGTAGCAGGTACCGCACGACACCACCACCGTCTTGATGTCGAGATAGTTCAAGGTATTGGCCACGCGGTGGAACAGTACCCGGTTGTCGGTGATGATCTTCTCGCCCTTGTCGAACTCGCCGGCGCTGCGTTGCGGATAACCGCAGCACAGATACCCCGGCGGCAGCACCGTCTGCACG
>JAYUWF010000234.1:0-4602 GCA_043753685.1 Herminiimonas sp. | reverse complement strand
AACAGCACGTCGCCGGCGCAATGGCCACAGGTATCGTTGACGATCTTGAACTGGTCCAGGTCCAGGTAGAGCAAGGCGTGGGTATCGTCTTCCGACTTGGCGCTGGCGAGGGCGGCCGCGACCTGGAACTCGAACTCGCGCCGGTTGATCAGTCCGGTCAGCGCATCATGCGAGGCGTGCCAGGACAGTTCGTGGCGCAACTGACGCTCATGGCTGACGTCATGGAACACGATCACGCCGCCGCGGGGAACGCCGTCGCTGCCGCGAATCGGCGCGGCCGTATCTTCGATCGCCACGCGTTGTCCGCTGCGCGAGATCAGCGAACTGCGATTGGTGAAGACGACCGTCTGATCGAGCCGCAAGGATTTCAACACCGGATTTTCGACCGCTTCGTTGGTCAGCTCGTCGACCACCCTCAGCACCTTGTCGATCATCATGCCGCAGGCATCCTCGAGGGTCCAGCCAGTGAGCTGCTCCGCGACCCGGTTCATGGTCTGGACCCGGCCATGGATGTCGGTGGTCAGCACTGCGTCGCCGATCGAACCGATGGTCATGGCGGCCATTTCGCCGCGGGCCAGGTTCTCCAGTTCGGCGCTCCGCGTCGCTGAAATATTCCAGACGACGCCGATCATGTGCACCGGCGGCGGAGTCGGGTCGCCTGCGCCTTCCGACTTCGGCGCGGCGCTGGCGCGCGCAGCCAGCCAGACCAGCTTGCCGTCATGGCGCAGAAATCGGCATGTCGTGTCGAGCCGGCCGTGGCCGCCTGCAGCCCCTTGCAGCGCCTCCGCCATCCGGTTTCGGTCATCGGCGTGCACCCGCTCGAGAAATTCCGACAAACGCTGCCGTGTCTGCACAGCAGGCAGACCGAGCATCCCGGCTGCGGCGGCGGACCAGACAATTTCTCCATGAACCATTCCGATTGGATCAGTGAAATATTCCCAAACTGCCATCGCAGCGGCGTCCAGCGCATGCTGCACGTGCGCGTGCCGTGCTTCCTCATTGTCCATTGATTCCTCGTGCTTCCATAGCGCATGAATCACAATGGCAGATGTCTCACGGAGGCGCGTGATTTTGCTTAAACTTTAAGACTACTCGGAGGAATTATTTTTACTTCAGGTACCAAGGCAATTTTTACATTGCGTTGATGTGCCGATTGCTGGCGTGCGACCGGTGATCGTGTAATGCAATCGGGCGGGAATCGGGACGGCAATCTCGACGGGAATTCGGGCTGAAATATGGGCTGCAATCGGAACTGAATCCGGACCGCAATCACCACCGGAATCACACCGGAATCATCCCTTCAGCGTCACCGCCTGGCAGGTGGCGACGACCTGCATGAGATGGGCGAAATTGATCGGCTTGACCAGATGCAGATCGAAGCCATCATCGAGCGCGCGACGCTGGTCTTCTGCCAGGCCATAGCCGGTCAAGGCGATCAGCCGTATGTCGGCCGTTGCCGGATCGGCGCGCATGCGACGCGCCACTTCGTATCCATCGATGCCCGGCAAGCCTATATCGATCAGGGCGATGTCCGGTTTGCCGGAGGCGGCCACTTGCAGGCCGCGCAATCCATCGGCCGCTTCGAGAATGCGGTGGCCGGCGCCACCGAGCATGGTGGCCATCATGTCGCGGCCATCTTCATTGTCTTCGATCAGCAGGATGCAGCACTGTGCCGGCGAAGGATGCACCTCGGTCGTCGGCGCCGCGATCGGCACTGAAGCGATGGCCGGCAGCCGGACCGAAAAGATGCTGCCGCAATCGGGCCCGTCGCTGTGCGCCGTGATGTCGCCGCCGTGCAGCTGGATCAGCTGGCGCACCAGCGCCAGGCCGATGCCCAGGCCACCCTGGGCGCGGTCGAGCGAGCTCTCCCCCTGCACGAACACATCGAATACATGCGGCAGCAAATCCGCGCCGATCCCGACGCCGGAGTCTCGAACTTCGAGCACCACTTCATCTTCGTCGCCATGGGTAGTGATCTCGATGCAGCCGCCGGACGGCGTGTACTTCAAGGCATTGTCGAGCAGGTTGGTGACGATCTGCTCGATGCGGGTGGCGTCGGCGTCGACCCATGCGGGCGCGGTCTCGACAGTGACGGTGTAGGCAAGCGCGCGCCCGGTGGTCTTGACGGTGTCGATGCAATGATTGACCAGTGAGGCCAAGTCGAGCGGCATGCGGTTCAGGACGATCTTGCCTGACATGACGCGGCTCAGGTCCAGCAGGTCGTCGACGATGCGGCTCAGGTGCACGCTCTGGCGCGCAATCACCTGGCGTGCGCGTTCGTCATTGACCGGCGTGACGCTGTCGGCGCCGATGACGGCGACCGCGCTGTTGATCGCATTCAGGGGGTTGCGCAGTTCGTGACCCAGCATCGCCAGGAAGTCGTCCTTGGCCTTGTTTTCAAGCACTGCCTGGCGCCGCTCCTTGATCTCGATACTCAGTCGCGCATTGGTGGCAATCAATTCGTCGGTGCGTTGATTGAGTTTCAGTGCTTGCTGTCGCAACTCGAGATTTTTCTTTGCCAGCGCCACGAAGACCGACACCTTGGCCCGCAGGATCTGCGGGATGATCGGCGTGAAGAGATAGTCGGCGGCGCCGGTCTGATAACCCTTCAGGCGATTCATTTCATCGGCGTGATAGGCAGTGATGAAAATGATCGGTATCGCCGAGGAGCGCGGGCGCGCGTGGATCGCTTCCGCTGTCTCGAAACCATCCATGCCCGGCATGTTGACGTCCAACAGAATCATCGCGAAATCGTCGTTCAAGACATGGCGCAAGGCTTCTTCGCCCGAGCGCGCCGTGACGATCTGATACGGGCTATCGTCAACCCATTGCGACAGCAGGCTGGTCAGTGCCAGCAGGCTGGCGTGGTCATCGTTGACCACCAATATTTTCGGATCTTCGGGCGTCGGCACGGTAATCGATATCGTAGAAGGCTTATGCAAACTGAAAAGTTAAAGGGCAAACGACCAAGCCGACAGGCAGTTTTTCAGGCGGTGCAGGACAGGCGCAATGACGGCGCACTACCGCTTCAATACCGGCCTCGCAATGTAGCATTGCAGTAAGGAAAAAATTTGATATGGCGCTAGAAAAATCCCAAAACACAACACTCGATTGTCCGTTTTCGGTTCCCGGAAACTTGTCGTTTCTTTCTCTACGTTCTTGCAAACAACCACTTGCAAGGGTAATGACGGCGTATCAGAATGTCAAAAACTTTATCTGAGGGAATGCCTGATGAACACTGTCGCCGACCGGCCAGAAACGCTCGATACTCGTCTGTTACTTGCCGCACTTACGGCATTGAAAAAAGGCGATTTTTCCGTGCGCATGCCGTCCGATCTGACGGGCATGAACGGCAAGATTGCCGACACCTTGAACGAGATCATCGACAACAGCGATCGCATGGCCAACGAGATCGTCAGTGTCAGCCGTGTGGTCGGCCGCGAGGGTCGCCTGATGCAACGTGCAACGCCTTCCAATGTAGCCGGCGGCTGGGGCACGATTTTTAATTCGGTCAACACCCTGATCGATGATCTGGTGCGGCCGACCACCGAAATGGCGCGCGTGATCGGGGCGGTGGCGAAGGGCGACCTGTCGCAGGCGATGGAACTGGAAGTCGATGGTCACCGCTTGCGAGGACAGTTCTTGCGGGCGGCAACGACGGCCAACACGATGGTCGACCAATTGAGTTCGTTCGCATCGGAAGTCACGCGGGTGGCGCGCGAAGTCGGAACCGAAGGCAAGCTCGGCGGCCAGGCGAATGTGCCGGGGGTGGCCGGTACCTGGAAAGATTTGACCGACTCCGTCAACTCGATGGCCGGCAACCTGACTTCACAGGTGAGGAACATCGCGGATGTGACGACGGCGGTGGCCAATGGCGATCTATCCAAGAAGATCACGGTGGACGTCCGAGGCGAGATCCTGCAATTGAAGGACACCATCAACACGATGGTGGACCAACTGCGTTCGTTCGCCTCGGAAGTCACGCGCGTGGCGCGCGAGGTCGGCACCGAAGGCAAGTTGGGTGGTCAGGCGTACGTGCCGGGCGTGGGTGGTACCTGGAAGGATCTGACGGAGAACGTCAACTCGATGGCCGGCAACCTGACCGGGCAGGTGCGCAACATCGCCGAAGTGACCACGGCGGTGGCCAATGGCGACCTGTCGAAAAAGATCACCGCCGACGCCAAGGGCGAAATTCTGGAACTGAAGAACACCATCAACGTGATGGTGGATCAGTTGAGCTCGTTTGCGTCGGAGGTCACGCGGGTGGCGCGCGAAGTCGGCACCGAAGGCGAACTCGGCGGCCAGGCGAACGTTCCGGGTGTCGCCGGTACCTGGAAGGACTTGACCGACTCGGTCAACTCGATGGCCGGTAACCTGACCGGCCAGGTGCGCAACATCGCCGACGTGACGACGGCGGTGGCCAATGGCGACCTGTCGAAAAAGATCACGGCCGACGCCAAGGGCGAGATCCTGCAACTGAAAAACACCATCAACGTGATGGTTGATCAGCTCTCCTCGTTCGCCTCGGAAGTCACGCGGGTGGCGCGCGAAGTCGGCACCGAAGGCAAGCTTGGCGGCCAGGCGCAGGTGAAAGGCGTGGGC
>JAYUWF010000233.1:0-4620 GCA_043753685.1 Herminiimonas sp. | reverse complement strand
GTGTCGTTGTCGCGGATCTCGCCCAGGATCAGCACATCGGGATCCTGGCGCAGTACCGAGCGTTCCAGGTCGACCGATTTTTCATTCAAGAGCTGGTTCAGCTGGATCTGACGCGCGAACGGCAGGATGTATTCCACCGGTTCCTCGACCGTGATGACGTTGATGCGATCGCGGCTGAAGTTTTGCGCCAGCGCATACAGCGTGGTGGTCTTGCCGGAACCGGTCGGGCCGGAAATCAGGATCAGTCCGCCGACCTTGCCGCGCACATCGGCCAGGCCGCGAAACAGTTCGTTCATCTGCAACTGATACGGAAACAGCGCCGACAGGCCGATCATCGACGTTGGATCCAGCACGCGGATCGCGATCGTCTCGCCACCGGCGATCGGCTGGGTGGCGACGCGGAACTCGACGCCGCTGCCGATATCGGCCAGCGACAGCCGGCCATCCTGGGCGCGCCGGGTATCGGACGCATCCATGCCGGAGTCATTTTTAACGCGTGAAAACAGCGCCGCCATGATCCGCTCCGGCAGCAGATGGGTCGGTCGCAGCTTGCCGTCGATGCGGTAACTGATCCAGGCGCCGGGGTCGCGCAACTTGTCGAGATGGATGTCGGAGGCACGCAATGCGATCGCCTCCGACAACATCGCATTCAAGGCCTGGTGCAACAGGAAGCCGTTGATTTCTTCATTCTGCAGGCGCGTCACGATGGCGTCGAATGCGTTGGCCTGATCCCGAATCCCGGCCAGCAGGCGGGCGATGTCGCCGCTGTCGGTGGGCATGACGCGCAGGTCGCTGACCTTGACGTCGCAGGCGGCGATCAGCTTTACCTTCACGCTCGGGCTGACCACGCGCGCTGCTTTCACGCTCAGCACGCCGCCGGCGACCTCGAGCGGGAAGACGCTGTGCTGGCGGCACAGCGCGGGTGGCAGCAATTGGCGAAACAGGGCCGAATCGCGCTCGCCGTCGAGCCGCTTGACGGCGAAGCGGATCTGCTCGTGGCTGGCAAACTTGTTGCGCACGATGAGTTCGCCCAGCAGCACCTGCTTGCCGCCGGCGCGGATCGAACTTTGCTGGCGCAGGCTGACATCGAGTTGCTGCGGCGTGATGACACCGGTCTTGACCAGGAATTCGCCGATCTGCGTCTGCAGGTTCTTTGCCGGCGCACACAGGTGGCGCAGGGCCAAGGGGGGGACGGCCGGATCGCGCTTGGCGATGCTCGTGGCGGCGCTCATGTCGGTGCTCATGGCGGCGGCAGGCCGCCCGATGGCGGCTGAGTGTTGGTGTTCGGCGTATCGGTGGTGCCGTTGGCGGATGCGCCGCGAGTCTTGGTCTCTACCGTGATCATGCGTTTGTAGGCAGGGTCGATGCGCTCGAGGACGATCGGCGTGGCGACCGTGGCGCCGGAACTTTCGACACCGCCGGAGAAGACGATCGCACGACGTCCCATCAGCCGGCCACCGGGCAGCGACATGGTTTCCTGCGCATAGGTGATGACCACATTGCTGTTGCTGACCTTGACCATCAGGGCGCCGGTCTTGCTGACGGAAGGGAGCAATTCGCCATCGGTCAATGTCATCGATTCGCTGCGCGCTGGCGCTGCCGGTGCGGGGCCAGGCAACGATGCGAGGGCGACAGCGCCGTTGCCCGCAGCGGCGCCGGTGGCCGCGCCGGCAGCGAGCGGCGCGCTCGAGCGACGCAGCATGGCTTGCTTGCCGACGATTGCCGATACATAGAAATTGGCAAAACGGTTGGTCAGTTCGGTCAGGGTGCGGTCGAACGGATCTTCGCTCGGCAAAACTGTACCCGGCAGCGGCACGGCGCCGGCATACGAGGGCGTGGCTGACGCGGATGGTGCAGCGGCGCGGTTCACGCCAGCACCGTCGCCAGCGGCAGCAGCGGTGCCAGCAGCGGCGCCAGCCGACCCCGGCGTGGCAGGTTGACTGCCGATACCGCGAGGACGGATCAGCGGATTCGGAATCTGCATCTGCGCCTGTGCCGGAAAACATGCACACGTCAGCACGGCCGCCACCACGGAAAGCAGGGCGCGCTCGAATCGCTTGACGGGCAATGAATCTGGCATTGGAACAGGGCGCATTGGTGAGCCTCTTGACTACCGTGGGGAAGTAAAACATCGACCGTCAATCGCTTGATAAGCGGCAATATCCGGAATTAAACTGAGAGTAACCGAAAGTATCTTTGAGGCAAAGTTCTTTATGGAAATATTAATTTGCGCTCGCGGAAAGTCTGCGATCAAGCCCTTCTTTCTGCGGTGCATGCCTGCATAAGCGTTTGATTTTTATGACTAACTCATATTCTTTCGCTGTTGCGACCGGACGACGCGATCATAACGAAGTGATAATTCTGACAACTTACCGCCGGTATTTTCGTGTTGTCGCGCTCTGGCCGGCACAATTCGCCGGAACTCCATCATTTTCGTATCCGCAACATTTCATCCTGCCGCTCGAACCTACGATCCATCGAAAGCGTCGTCATCCCACGAAGCCGCACCCGACGCGGATCACCCCCTTGGAAACAGAAAGCCGCACCGATGCGCACCGTCAATCGCAATCCGCCTGCGTCATCGATCTCGCTCGAGATTGAGTCGGCACCCGCTTTATCGGCCGGAAATCCTGGCCTTGCGCCACTCCAGGCTCCGCCCGAGGCCAGGCGCATCAACCATCGGCCGGTCCGGTCTCTGCCTCGCCTGGTGCCGCGAAACGCGCCTTTGCCCAACGAGCATGTTGCGATCGACATCCCCCCGCGATCGGCGTCGGCAGACCCCGAACCGGTTGACTCGCCTCGTCGGCGCCTCGGGCAAACCGGGCCGGAACCGCGTTTCACGCTGCCGAGAAGTGCGCCTGGCTCGTCAAGAGACGTGCCTTTCCAGCGGAAGCTGGCGGCCGCTTTAAAAACCGGACTCGGCATCGCCGTGCCTTTCAACGCAATCAATGTAGCCGCTGACATGGCAGGCGGAACAATCATCGGCACGGTCGATCATGCGGCAGGTTCGTTCGCCAGCAATCTTGCGGTGGGTGCGACCGCTGCGGGATTCGGCCTCGTGGGCGAAGTGGCGGCTACCGTTGCGGTGACCGCCTTCGGTCACGCCTATCTCGACGAGAAGTTTTACCACGCACAAGGCAAGACGGCCGACGAAATGATCGCCGCCAAAAAAGCAAATGCCGCCGGGTTGGCTTACATTGGCGGTACTGGTACATCGGTTGCCATGACGCTGGCGGCAACTGCGCTCACCGGTGGAACGGTAACTGCAAACGTCGCCAAGAATGCAGCGATTTCACATTTTGTCGGCGGCATGGTCGCCCATCCCCTCATGTTGGCCGCTACCGCAGGCGCCATTGCCTACCACGCGAAGTTCCGCCCCGACCGGGCGCCGGACAGCCTGCAGGCAGGGATCGAAGGATATGTCAATTGGGCGCGCGCGAAATTGCCCGGCATTGTTCCTGCCATACCTTCGGCAATCGCCCCGTTGCCTGCTCGGGACGGACCTGCGGTCGCACCCGGTGATGACATGGTCTGATGCGTCGTCGCGTCGTCGCATCCGCGCCATTGCAAGCGAGTCACGCACCGCTCTTACAGATCTGGGCGTAGCGGATGGTCTGCCGCTTCGACGCCATCGGACGCCAGCCGCACCAGCATCAAGCCGGCACGCTGCCCGACCAGTACATCCGGATTCGGAAAGATCACGAGTTCGGGCAACTCTCCCACATGCAGTCGTAGCGGTCCATCGGTCGCAATCAACGCGCCGGGCGCCAGTTCGGTAAAGTTGTGTGTGTCGGGGCCGATGGTCATGGCGAACGCATCGCTGCGCTTGATGATTTCCTGCGCCACTCGAAAGCGTGGCGGCAGGTCGGCGCCGATCGGCTCCGCTTGCCCACGCAGCAGGCGCTCGACAGCAGCCTGGGTGTGTGCCAGCGGCGCCAGCGCGTTCTCTCCCAGGCGGGCGATGCGGCCGAGCTCGACGGTGCTGCTGATGGCGCCCAGCACGTGGGCGGTGAAGGCGCTGTAGGTGGGTGCCGCTTCGCCGTTAAACACCAGCGCATCGATCCCGGCACTGCCGAGCCAGGCGCCCAGCGCGGCCTGCGCCGGCGCGCTGGCATCGGCAGGAATGATGGCAAAGCGCGGGTAGAGCGACGGCCGGATCGCCGTATGCAGATCGAGATGCCATTTCGTGACACTGCCCTGCCCTGGATCGGCCGCTAAGAAATCCGTGGACGCCCGCATGATGAGATCGGCCCGCGCAGCTTCGGCAGTCGCGCCCAGGCTGCCCAGACTGCCCCGGTCGCGCCCGAACAGCCGGTTCAGGTCGGCATCGATGAAGCGACGCGCCTGCGCGATGGCCGCCGGATTGCCCACCACGATCAGCAGGTCGACTGCCAGCGCTGCCGGCTCCTGCGCCAGCGATGCCAGCACCTGCGCCATCATCTCGATCGGCCCGGTCTCGTTGCCGTGCACGCCGACCGAGATCAACAACCGCATCGCACCTGGCACACCAGCGTCGACGCGTAGCATGCCCGGTCCCGGCAGGTCGGCGCGCAGACCGGCATCCTGAAAAAGGCGGGCCAGTCCGTCGAAATTTCCCGCAGCCAGCGCGTCGAGCATCGG
>JAYUWF010000232.1:0-4626 GCA_043753685.1 Herminiimonas sp. | reverse complement strand
ACGGCATGGCCGCGGCGGGCTGCCTCGACCATCATCGCGTAGGTCGAATCCTTGTAGGTCTTGAAGCCGTCCAGCGGATCGGCGCAAAAGGCAATTTTCATCAATACACTTCCGGATTCGGGTCGGTTTTTTCCATTTCCAGCGAGGCCGCCAGCAAGGCCAGCCGCGCCACCACGCCGTACATGTAGAAGCGGTTGGGCGCGGCCGTGCCCGGTTTTGCCTTCAGGTCGGGCAGGGCATGTTGCTGGGCGAAG
Organism: Herminiimonas sp.; assembly: GCA_043753685.1. Lineage (GTDB taxonomy): Bacteria > Pseudomonadota > Gammaproteobacteria > Burkholderiales > Burkholderiaceae_D > JANXSS01. The sequence goes on along the minus strand of JAYUWF010000232.1, from coordinate 4,372 downwards.
GCCAGCGGCACGAAATGCGCGCCCGGCGCATTCAGGTTTTCATTCACGCCGCGCTCGGCATGGACCCGGTAAAAGCCGCCGACGACATACCGGTCCATCATGTAGACCACCGGTTCGGCCACCGCATCGTTGATGTGCTCGAAGGTCGGCACGCCTTCCTGGACGATCAGGTCGGTGACATCCAGGCCTTCCTTGCCGCTCGACGTCTTGTTGCGATGCTTGCGGTTCCATTCCTTCAGTTCGCTGGCGTCGCGCACCGTCATGATCCCCATGCCATAGGTACCGGCGTCGGCCTTCACGGCCACGAACGGGGTTTCCTTGATGCCGTATTCCTTGTACTTCTTGCGGATCTTGGCCAGCACCTGGTCGACGGTTGCGGCCAGTTGTTCTTCCCCGGCCGCTTCGTGGATGTCGACGCCGGTGCATTTCGCAAAATACGGATTCAACATCCACTGGTCGACGTCGAGCAGCTTGGCGAATTTCTTGACCACTTCGTCGTAGGCGGAAAAATGGCTGCTCTTGCGACGCATCGCCCAACCGGCATGCAGGGGCGGCAGCAGGTTTTGCTCATTCAGGTTTTCCAGAATCGACGGTATGCCCGAAGACAGGTCATTGTTCAGCAGGATCGTGCAGGGATCGAAATTCTTCAGGCCGAGGCGCCGGCCGTTATGCGAACGCACCATCGGCTCCAGCACCAGCGAGCTGCCATCAGGCAGTTCGATCGGGGTCGGATCCTTCAGGTCGGGTGACAACGAGCCGAGCCGCACGTGCAAGCCGGTCTGACGGAAGATCTGGATCAGGCGCGCCAGGTTTTGCAGATAAAACGTGTTGTTGATATGCTTTTCGGGCACCAGCAAGAGGTTTTTCGCATCCGGACAATACTTTTCGATGGCAGCCATGGCGGCCTGCACGGCCAGAGGCAGCATTTCCGGCGACAGGTTGTTGAAGCCACCCGGGAACAGGTTGGTATCGACCGGCGCCAGCTTGAAACCGGCATTGCGCAAGTCGACCGAACAATAGAACGGCGGCGTGTGTTCCTGCCATTCCAGGCGAAACCAGCGTTCGATGGCTGGCGTCGCCGCCAGCACCTTTTTTTCCAGATCGAGCAGGGGACCGTTGAGGGCGGTGACGAGATGCGGAACCATGACAAGCCTTTTCGACCAAGCAGATGCGCGAGCAGTCGCGCGAAAGTGACCAGATTCTAACGGTAATCGTGTCCCGTGGTGAGGGCGCAAACGTGCCACTGACACAGGTCATTGCACGTGGTTGCAGCCGCCGATGTACTTACGTTGGGGCAATTCAAGCTTTTTCAAACCCCGGCACGGAAAAAAAAGCGCCTCGTGCGGAGGCGCTTTCAATGCCCGCTGGCGCGGGCCGGAGAAACAACTTTGGGGAAGTTGTCGGGTCAAGCCACGAGCCGGCGCGATCGATGAAGCAGGGTCGATCGCGACGGGTCGCTTGAAAATTGTCGATCAAGAATGGTAAGCCGACTCGCCATGGCTCGAGATATCGAGACCTTCGCGCTCTTCTTCTTCCGCCACCCGCATGCCGATGACCATGTCGACCAGCTTGTAGGCGATCAAGGAGACCACGCCGGACCAGATGATCGTGGTGATCACGCCCTGGAACTGGATCCAGACCTGGGCCGAGATCGAATAGTCAGGTGTGATCTTGTTGGCGACGTAGTCGTAGACGCCCTGGCCACCCAGCGACGGCGAGGCGAAGACACCGGTCAGCAAGGCGCCGAGCACACCACCGACACCGTGCACGCCAAAGACGTCCAGCGAATCATCGGCGCCCAGCAGGCGTTTCAGGCCGTTCACGCCCCACAGGCAGACGATACCGGCCAGCAGACCGATCACCAGGCCGCCCATCGGACCGACGAAACCGCAAGCCGGCGTGATGGCGACCAGACCGGCAACCGCACCGGAGGCGCCACCGAGCATCGATGGTTTGCCTTTCGACATCCACTCGCCGAAGACCCACGACATGGTCGCAGCAGCCGTTGCCAGCAGTGTGTTGACGAATGCCAGTGCAGCGACGTCGCCGGCTTCGAGTGCCGAACCGGCGTTGAATCCGAACCAGCCGACCCACAGCAGCGATGCGCCGATCATGGTCATCGTCAGCGAATGCGGCGCCATCGATTCCTTGCCGTAGCCAACCCGCTTGCCGATCACATAAGCGCCGACCAGGCCTGCCACGGCGGCATTGATGTGCACGACGGTGCCGCCGGCGAAGTCCAGCGCGCCTTTTTGCCACAACCAGCCACCCTTGGCGGATTCGGATGCCAGTGTCGCCGCATCCTTGATACCGTCCGGACCAGGCCAGAACCAGACCATGTGGGCGATCGGCAGGTATGAGAAGGTGAACCACAGGACGATGAAGGCCAGCACGGCTGCGAACTTGGCGCGTTCGGCAAAGGCGCCGACGATCAGGCCGCAGGTGATCGCGGCAAACGTCGCCTGGAACACCACGAAGACGAACTCGGGAATCACGACGCCCTTGCTGAAGGTCGCAGCAGTGGCGAAGCTGGCCTTGGCCGGATCCCAGATGCCGCTCAACATCAGGCGATCGAACTTGCCGATGAACGCACTGCCTTCGGTGAACGCCAGCGAATAGCCGTAGATGCACCAGAGGACGATGATGACCGCGAAGATCATAAAGACTTGCATCAGGATCGACAGCATGTTCTTGCTGCGGACCAGCCCGCCGTAGAACAGTGCCAGGCCAGGGATCGTCATCAGGATCACGAGCGCGGTGGCGGTCATCATCCAGGCGGTGTCACCCTTGTTTGGCGTCGGAGCGGCAGCTGCAGGTGCGGCTGCTGCTGGTGTTGCGCCGCCAGCGGCGGGCGCAACAGCGGGCGTTGCCGCCGGAGCTGCGGCAGCAGAAGCAGCAGCAGCGGCCGGTGCCGCCGTTGCATCAGCCGCAGGCGTTGCAGCCGGTGCCGGCGTGGCCGTTGCGGCGGGCGCCGTCACGGCAGCGTCGGCTTTCGGCGCGGGTGTATCGGCGGCGAGCGCCGGATGGGCGGCGCCGAGCGCAAACAGCAGTGCGCCCGCAGCCATCAGATTACCGAATTGTTTTTTCATGAATTCCCCCTTAAAGAGCGTCTTTGCCGGTTTCACCGGTGCGGATCCGAACCACCTGCTGCAAGTCATAGACGAAAATCTTGCCGTCACCGATCTTGCCCGTGCGGGCCGCTGTCTCGATCGCCTCGATCGCGCGGTCGACGATGCTGTCGTCCACCGCTGCTTCGATCTTTGTCTTTGGCAGGAAATCGACCACGTATTCCGCGCCGCGATACAGTTCCGTATGGCCTTTCTGGCGACCGAATCCCTTGACTTCCGTGACCGTGATGCCTTGCACGCCAATGGCGGACAGGGCTTCCCGCACTTCATCGAGCTTGAACGGTTTGATGATTGCAGAGATGAGTTTCATGCTGCCCTCGATTAAAAAGTTTTGCTGATGGAAGCGACCAATGCAGTTTTTCCATTGTTCTTGCCGGAAGGTGTCACATAGGCCGTGCGTTTTGCATCGGTACCGATGATTGCCAGCGCGCCCGTTAGGAAGCCGAAATCCTTGGTCACGCCGACCTTGTAGTCGGTATAGCTGTAAAAAGAATTGCCCTTGACCGTCTGGTGACCGGCATGCAGGTTGACCGTGAAGCCGGCCGGCACATCGATGTTGGCGCCCAGGTCCAGGTAGCCGCTGTTCTTGCTGTTGGCAAAGCCAAAGGCATTGGTCAAGGTGCTGGAATACTTGGCGTACGCCGGACCATAACCGACCTGACCGTAGATCTCGGTCGTGTTGGCATTTGGCTTCAAATGGTTTGACGGATAGTAATACGTCAGCACGCCGACGTCGTACGATACGTTCGGCACGATTTCGCCGCGCTTGCCGCCGTAGACGTCGATTTCGACATCACCGCCGCCGCCCGCATCCTTGGTCCATTTGATGGTGGACAACCAGGTGCCCAGGTAAAAGCCGGTTGGATTGTTGGTGTAATCCGCGCCGCCCGACAGGGCAGGCTTCAGACGCGATTGCGAAACGCCACGAAACCTGTAGTCGCTCGACAAAGCAGCATTGAATGAAAGCTCGTTGTCCGGCTTTTTTTCTTCAGGCGCAGCAGCTTGTGCATGGGCAAAGTTAGCGGCGAATGCGGCAAGGATTGCGGCGACGAGTACCAGTTTTTTCATGACATTCCCTTAAGTGATTGTGAGACAAAATTTTTTTTGAAATGATGTAACCTCGGAGATACATGAGCAGGACTCATGCCAGCTATTGGATGAAATATCCATTATCTTTTTAATCATTAATTCCCGGGTGAAGCGGTATTTATTTGCCACAAAGCAAAGTTTGCACCAGGATGATG
>JAYUWF010000231.1:0-4629 GCA_043753685.1 Herminiimonas sp. | reverse complement strand
CTGTTTGCTGCAAATGAGATCTGGACCACGACGCTGTCGGGCGCCCTGCGCCGCCTTTCTGCTGACATGCATGGCGGCGTGCCTGACGCTGGCTTTGCCACCGGCCCTGGCAGGCGCCGCGGGCTCAGCCGCAGCCTCGCTACCCATCTCTTCAGCTCCCGGCGACGCCCGCGCGATCGTCGTCGCAGCACCGCCCGACACCATCGCCGAGCGCGTCATCGCCTGCACCGCTTGCCATGGCAACCAGGGCCGCGCCGGCAGCGATGGATTTTATCCGCGCATTGCCGGCAAGCCGGCCGGCTACCTGTACAACCAGCTGATCAATTTTCGCGAGGGCCGGCGCCAGTATCCGCTGATGATCTACATGGTCGAGCATCTGTCGGATGCCTATCTGGCGGAGATGGCGCGCTATTTTTCCGACCTGCATCCGCCGTATGCGGCGCCGCAGCCGGTGAGCGCGTCGCCGGCGGTGCTCGAACGCGGCCGTCGCTTGGTCGAAACCGGCGACAAGGCGCGCAACCTGCCGGCCTGCAGCGCCTGTCACGGCGCGGCCCTGGGCGGCCTCGCGCCGGCCATTCCCGGCTTGCTCGGCCTGCCGCGCGACTACGTCAGCGCCCAATTCGGTGCCTGGAAAACCGGCGCCCGGCGCGCCACCGCGCCGGACTGCATGGCCCAGATCGCGCAGCGCCTCGATGCCGACGACATCAGTGCCGTGGCGGCCTGGCTGGCGGCGCAACCGATTCCGGCGTCGGCGGCAGCAATTTCAGCACCGGCAACACGACCGATCAAACTGCCGCTGGCCTGCGGCAGCGCGCCGGGATGATGCGGCGCTTTCATAGGAGGCAACGGGCATGCGCGTGAGGACCATCCTGGCCGGCCTGGCAGGCGCCGTGGTGCTGGCGTGCGCCGGCGTCGTGGCCCTGCAAACCCTGCACGACCCGGGCAGCGACATTGCCGCGGTGGCGGTGGCCGATGGCGCGCGCCAGATCGAGCGCGGCCGTTACCTGGCACATGCCGCCGATTGCATCGGATGCCACACCACGCGCGGCGGCGCTGCCTATGCCGGCGGGCGCACCATACCGACGCCGTTTGGCGAGCTGTATTCGCCCAACATCACGGCCGACCGCGCAACGGGGATCGGCGCCTGGAGCGCCGACGAATTCTGGCGCGCCCTGCACAACGGCAAATCGCGCGATGGCTCCTTTTTGTATCCTGCCTTTCCGTACACCGATTACACCAGGATCAGCCGCGCCGATGCGGATGCGATGTATGCGTTTTTCAGGACCGTCACGCCGGTGGCGCAGGCCAACCGGGCGCCGGCGCTGCGCTTTCCGTTCAACCAGCGCTTCTTGCTGGCGGGCTGGCGGGCCCTGTATTTCCGCCCCGGCGTGTTCGAAGCCGATCCGGCTCGCAGCGTGCAATGGAATCGCGGCGCCTATCTGGTCCAGGGCGCCGGCCACTGCAACGCCTGTCACGCCAATCGCAACCTGGTCGGGGCCACCGGCAACGGCGCCGATCTGGCCGGCGGCCTGATTCCGGTGCTCGGCTGGTATGCGCCCTCCCTGACGTCGAACCGGGAAAGCGGCCTGGGCGATTGGGCCACCCGCGACGTGGTCGATCTGTTGCAGACCGGTGTCTCGCAGCGCGGTGCGGTCTTCGGTCCCATGGCCGAGGTCGTCAAGGACAGCCTGCAATACCTGACCCGCGAAGACCTGACCGCCATGGCGGTGTACCTGCAGTCGCTGCCGGCCAGCGTGCCGTCCGATGGCGTCGACAAGGCCGTGGCGGGCGACCCCGATGAGCGCCTGCAGCAGCGCGGCGCGGCACTGTACAAGGATCAGTGCGTGGCCTGTCACCAGGCCGACGGGCGCGGCAAGCCGCCGGCCTATCCGCCGCTGGCAGGCAATCAGGCCATCACCACGGTGTCGTCGATCAACGCAATCCGCATGGTGCTCAACGGCGGCTATGCGCCGGCGACCGCCGGTAATCCGCGCCCGTACGGCATGCCGCCCTTCGGCCCGGCCCTCGACGATGACGATGTGGCCGCCGTCGTGACGTACATCCGCACTGCCTGGGGCAACCGGGCCGTGCCGGTGACGGCACTGGAGGTGCGGCGGTACCGGGCTGCGCCGATCGAATGAGGGTCGCGGTGGCGTTGCGGTGGCGGCTGGTAAGTCGAGCGGCCGTGCGCGTGCGTAGACGAGTCGGTAGTGCTCCCCTGCACGCAAATAAATGCAACTAACCGACTTTGGAAACACGCTCCCGATATTCCTCCTGCATGATGTCTGCGAACGTACAGCCAGAAGCCAACAGGTCAGCCTGAATGAATCAGAAGCGACCAACCATAAGCTAAGCCAAATCTAGTCCGTTAGTTGCAAATATTGAGGCCCGTGAAAGCGAAATCTTAAGGCCTCGCCCTGCGCATCCGCTTCGCCAATCCCTTTGCTTTATCATTCTCGACCCGTTCGCCAGCGTCGGTCGCGTGAAATTGCCTCCCGGCTTTTTCCAAAATGTACATACTGTTAATATGGCATGTCTCTTTCTAGGAAAATTCCATGTCCAACCTGAATACCGTCAAATCCGCCCTCGATGCGGAAATCCAGCATGCCAATGAGGGCATCGCTTTTTATGCAGCGCGCATCGCCGCCCTCGAACAGATCATCGGCGAGCTGGATCGTCTGGGCGGTGCCAAAGGCGGCCCGCCGTCGACCAGAAAGGCGGGCAAGCCGTCCGGCGCCAAGCGCGGGATCGTTGCTGCGAGCGCTACGACGCGTTCGACGAAAGCGAAGAAACCGCGCCAAGCCGCCAAGGCCTCCCGCGCATCCACCCTGCCAAAAACGGGTGGTGAATTCTGGCAGTCACTGCTGTCGAACACACCGATGTCGAATCAGGATTTGCTGCAAGCTGCGATCGCCAGGTTGCAAATCCAGCCGGCCGGTGCCGACCTGAAAAAGCTCAAGCAGCGCCTGGCGAATGCCGTCACGAACATGACCAAGGATGGCACGATGCGTAGCGAAGGCAGCGGCCGTGAGCGACGCTTTTCCAGCGCCGCCTGATCGATCGCGCCGCCACTGCACGCTTTCCGGTTCGCGGATCCGGTTCGCGAATCCGGTATACAACCCGTACCGCTGGCGACACCGCAACGCGCCGCGCAGCTGCACCGAGGCACGCACAATGAAATCCACTTCTACCGGCTTGACCCGCACGCTGCTGGCCACCGCACTGGCCACCTCCTTGATTGCCTCCTTGGCCGGCTGCGGCACGGTCAGCGACACCCCCCAGCGCGTGGCGCTGTACGGTGACCCGGCGCCACTGGCCGCGGCCACCCGCAGCATCGTCATCACACCACAGACGCGCTACGTCAATGTCACCGGCGGTGACATCGCACGTTTCGTGGTGGGACAACAATCCTTTGCCTGGAATTTCGATGGGCCACTGGAAATTCATGCATTCGATCTGCGCGCCACCGCACCGCCGGGCATGCTCGATCATTCCGTCATCGCCTACATCACGCATGATCTGTACCGCGCCGGTGGCCCGCGAAACGGGCCGCACAATTGATCAGCCGCGAAACCGGCCGCAAGATCGATCAGCCGCGCTCGGTGCGATCCCAGAGCGCCAGCAGCGCCGGCGATGACCACACTGCCAGGTGCAGACGCGACAGCAGCGCGCCATCATTCATCAAGGCCGTTTTTTGCGCCTCGCTCAGCAATGCCGGACCGTCTTCGGCCAGTGCCTGGGTGGTTGCCGCAGGCCAGCGCCGGCGCGATCCATTGCGACCGGCAGCGCAAGCCAGCGCGTTGAGCGCCGGATCGACCACCGCCTGAGAAAAATCCGGCACCGCCGGCATGGCTTGCTGATGGCGCGTGGTCGCCTGCAGTTCTTCGGGTGGCGCCAGTTCTTCCGGAATGACGAACAGGCGCGCCCGCCGCGAGCGTTGGCCGAGCCGCACCCGGCTCGACCAGACCGAGATCGGACCCGACAGGATCAGACCAGCGGCAATCGGCAACAACCAGGGCAGAAATGCGGGATTGAGCGCGGCCACGCCGCCGGCCCACGCCAGGCCCAGCAGCATGTCGGCGCCGTGCTTGCCGAGTCCCTCGCGCCAGCCGGTCTGTGCGTCGCCGCGCGGCGGTGAGCGCCAGTGCAGTGCCCAGCCCAGAAAAGCCGCCGCCACGAAACGCGTGTGAAACAGCATGCGCACGGGCGCCAGCAACATCGAAAACAGCATTTCCAGAAACATGCCGCCGACCAACCCCACTATCCCGCCATAAGTACGCGCGCCATCGCGGCAGACCAGCGCCACGCTCAGGATCTTGGGCAGGAACAGCAGCGTGGCAGTCGCTGAAAACAGTGCGATGGCTTTTTCGGGATGCCATTGCGGCCAGATCGGAAACAGCTGGCGCGGTTGCACGAAGTACTGCGGATCGGTCAAGACCTGCTGCGCCAGCAAGGCGGTCGACACCACGAGGAAGCCGAACCACAGCGGCGCCGACAGATACGCCATCACGCCGGTGGCAAACACCGCGCGGTGCACCCGGTGCATGCCGCGCGCAGTGAACAGACGGAAATTCATCAGGTTGCCGTGACACCAGCGGCGATCGCGCTTGAGTTCTTCCAGCAGGCTCG
>JAYUWF010000230.1:0-13951 GCA_043753685.1 Herminiimonas sp. | reverse complement strand
CGACAGCAACCCATCGGCATCGACCTGGAATGTGACGCGAATGCGCGCCGCACCGGCAGCCATCGGAGGAATCCCGCGCAGTTCGAATTTCGCCAGGGAGCGGCAATCGCTGACCAGCTCGCGTTCGCCCTGCACCACATGGATCGCCATTGCACCTTGCCCATCCTTGAAGGTCGTGAATTCCTGGGCGCGGGCACAGGGAATCGTCGAGTTTCGCGGAATGACTTTTTCCACCAGCCCGCCCATCGTCTCGATGCCGAGCGAAAGCGGTATCACGTCCAGCAGCAACCAGTCCTCGCCGCTGGCGCGGTTACCTGCCAGCAGATTGGCCTGGATCGCGGCACCCAGCGCCACCACCTTGTCCGGATCGATGTTTGCCAGCGGCGTGCTCTGGAAGAAATCGGCAACCGCCTTGCGCACATGGGGCGTGCGGGTCGAGCCGCCGACCAGCACCACGCCGTCGATGTCATCGACGGTCAGGCCGGCGTCGCGCAATGCCTTGCGACTTGGCGTAATGGTCTTGGCAACCAAGTGCTGCGTGATCTCGACAAATTTATTCGCGGTCAGGACCAGATGCACTTCCTCACCGCTGCCCAACGCCGCATCGATGTGGGTTTCGGCATGCGAGGACAGGGATTCCTTCGCTTCACGCGACTTCACCATCAGGATGCTGGTGTCCTGGTCCGACAGCGGCGACAGCTTGGCCTGTTCGATGATCCAGCACAGGATACGGTGGTCGAAGTCGTCACCGCCCAGGGCCGAATCGCCGCCGGTCGAGAGCACTTCGAACACGCCCTTGGTCAGCTTCAGGATTGAAATATCAAAGGTGCCGCCACCCAGATCGTAGACCGCGAACACGCCCTCGGAGGCATTGTCCAGACCATAGGCGATCGCAGCTGCAGTCGGCTCGTTCAGCAAACGCAAGACGTTCAGGCCGGCCAACTTGGCGGCATCCTTCGTCGCCTGCCGTTGGGCATCGTCGAAATACGCCGGTACGGTGATGACCGCACCGACCAGATCGTCGCCGAGCGCATCTTCGGCCTGCTGGCGCAAGGTAGCGAGAATCTGCGCCGAAATCTCGACCGGACTCTTGATGCCGGCCACGGTCTTCAACTGCACCATGCCCGGCGTATCCAGGAAATCGTAGGGCAGGTTTTCGACGTGCGCGATGTCTTTCAAGCCGCGTCCCATGAAGCGCTTGACCGACACGATGGTGTTCTTCGGATCGGTGGTCTGGGCGGCCTGTGCCGCAAAACCGATATTGGCATGACCGTTCGGCAGGTATCGCACCACCGACGGCAACAGCGACCTGCCCTGCTCGTCGTCCAGCACTTCCGGAATGCTGTTGCGCACCGTGGCCACGAGACTGTTGGTGGTGCCGAGGTCGATTCCGACGGCCAGCCGGTGCTGGTGCGGTGCGGTCGACATGCCGGGTTCGGAAATTTGGAGTAAGGCCATGATCAGTAGGTCAACAATTCAAGATTCGGTCGGTTTGGTTCAATTCGATTCGGATCGGCTTGGTCGGGTGGGGTCGAGTCGCGCCTCAGTCGAGCAGCTCGAACATGCCGGCGACTTCTTCACCGAATTTTTCGACGAACATCAGCTGGCGCACGCCCAGCGCGGCGGCAGCATAATCACCGGCGTCGAGCGCGGCGGCGATCTGCGCCACTTCGGCCTTGCGGGTCGCGCGCAATTCACCATCGAGCACTTCCAGCGCAGCCATGTCACGTGCCCCGCGTGCCTCGTCGAGCGCTTCACGCCATTCCATCTGCTGCATCAGGAACCCGGTCGGCATCGCGGTGTTGGATTCGATCTGCAGGTCGATGCCGTGCAGCTCGCAAAGATAGGCCGCCCGCTTGAGCGGATTCTTCAGCGTCTGATAGGCTTCGTTGGCACGCGTGGCCCACTGCATGGCGACCCGTTTTTCGGCATCGCTGGCGGTCGAAAACTTATCCGGATGAACCTGGTTCTGGACGTCGTGATACGCCCGGTCCAGCACCGTGGGCTCAACGGCAAATTGCGCCGGCAGGTGAAACAGCTCGAAATGATTTTGCATGTGCATTCAAAACAAAAGCCTGTCTGGACTTCAACAGGCTTGTCGACCATCGCAGGGGAAGTCCCGGCCAGCCGGGAGCGCGCACCCTGCTGTTCCGGGCACGCTAGATGCGGAAACTCTCGCCGCAACCGCATTCGTCCTTGACGTTCGGATTGTGGAATTTGAAGCCTTCGTTCAAGCCTTCGCGAGCGAAATCCAGTTCCGTGCCATCGATGTAGGGCAAGCTCTTCGGATCGACGAACACCTTGATGCCGTGCTACTCGAAGATGCTGTCTTCATTCGTGCTTTCATCGACGTACTCGAGCTTGTAGGCCAGGCCCGAGCAGCCGGTGGTGCGCACGCCGAAGCGCAGGCCGATGCCCTTGCCGCGTCGATCGATGTAGCGGCTGATGTGCTTGGCCGCTTTTTCCGTCAGAGTGATTGCCATGATGTCCGATTCAATCAGATCAAATGTCGTTACGACAAAATCAAGATTTAAGCTGCGGCCTTGACGGTTTCGATGCCATGTTTGGTCTTGTAATCCAGGACCGCTGCCTTGATCGCATCTTCCGCCAGGATCGAGCAGTGGATTTTCACCGGTGGCAGCGCCAGTTCTTCGGCGATCTGCGTGTTGCGGATATCCATTGCCTGATCCAGCGTCTTGCCCTTGACCCATTCGGTCACCAGCGACGACGATGCGATCGCCGAACCGCAACCGTAGGTCTTGAATTTTGCATCTTCTATCACGCCATTGGCACCGACCTTGATCTGCAATTTCATGACGTCGCCGCAGGCCGGCGCGCCGACCATGCCGGTGCCGATGGTGTCGTCACCCTTGTCGAAGGCGCCCACATTGCGGGGATTCTCGTAATGGTCGAGTACTTTTTCCGAATAAGCCATTTTGCTGCTCCTTCAATGATTGATTCAACACCGCATCGACGAATCCGCCGCGCGGTCAATGCTTCGACTTCAGTTCAGTGGGCGGCCCACTGAATCGTGCTCAGGTCGATGCCATCCTTGTACATGTCCCACAGTGGCGAGAGGTCGCGCAGCTTCGCCACTTTTTCCTTGATCAGCGCAATCGTGAAATCGATTTCCGCTTCGGTGGTGAAACGCCCGAACGTGAACCGGATCGAACTGTGCGCCAGCTCGTCGCTGCGGCCCAGCGCCCGCAATACATAAGATGGTTCCAGACTGGCCGAAGTACAAGCCGAACCGGACGACACCGCCAGATCCTTGATCGCCATGATCAGCGACTCGCCTTCGACATAATTGAAGCTCACGTTCAGGTTGTGCGGCACCCGATGCGCCATGTCGCCGTTGATGTAGACCTCTTCGATTTCCTGCAAGCCCTTGGCCAGACGATCGCGCAAGCCGATGATGCGGGCGATCTCGCTATCCATTTCTTCCTTGGCCAAGCGGAACGCCTCACCCATGCCGACGATCTGGTGCGTCGGCAGCGTGCCCGAACGCATGCCGCGCTCGTGTCCGCCGCCATGCATCTGGGTTTCCAGGCGCACGCGTGGCTTGCGCCGCACGTACAGCGCGCCGATGCCTTTCGGACCATAGGATTTATGGGCGGTAAACGTCATCAGGTCGACCTTGGTCTTTTCCAGATCGATGTGCAGCTTGCCGGTCGCCTGCGCTGCGTCGCAATGAAAAATGATGCCCTTGCTGCGGCACAGTTCGCCGATCGCGTCGATCGGCTGGATCACGCCGATTTCATTGTTGACCAGCATGACCGATACCAGGATCGTGTCCGGGCGAATCGCTTCGGCCAGTTGCTCGATGGTGATCAAGCCATTGTCCTGCGGTTGCAGATAGGTCGCCTCGAACCCCTGGCGCTCCAGTTCGCGCACTGTGTCCAGCACTGCCTTGTGCTCGGTCTTGACCGTGATGATGTGCTTGCCACGCGTCTTGTAGAAATGCGCTGCACCTTTCAGGGCCAGATTGTTGCCTTCGGTTGCACCGGAAGTCCAGACGATCTCGCGCGGATCGGCGTTGACCAGTGCAGCGACATGGCCGCGGGCTTCTTCGACTGCCTTCTCGGCGGTCCAGCCATACATGTGGCTGCGCGAAGCGGGATTACCGAACTGCTCGCGCAGGTACGGGATCATCTTGTCGGCCACGCGTGGGTCGATCGGGGTGGTCGACGAATAATCCATGTAGATCGGAAAATGCGGCGCTTTCAGGGTATCCAGCAAACTCTGTTCGATTGGGGCATTCATCTCGCACGACTCCAGTTCAATCAATTCATTCAAGCGACAATATGGTTGCGGTGGACGACCACCACGCTGTGTTCCGTAGTCTTTTGTTTCTGCTGATCGACCAGGTCTTTCAGCGACACCGAATCGAGGTAATCGACCATCTTCGCGTTCAGCGTGGCCCACAAATCGTGGGTCATGCAGCGCGTGCCAAGCTGGTGCTCGGTGCCGTGGCAGTTTTCCTTGCCGCCGCACTGCGTCGCATCCAGCGGCTCGTCGACCGCGATGATGATGTCGGCAACCGTGACGTCTTCTGCCCGCCGCGCCAGGTTGTAGCCGCCGCCCGGACCGCGTACCGATCCCACGATTTCATGACGGCGCAGCTTGCCGAACAACTGCTCCAGGTACGACAGCGAAATTTCCTGACGCGCGCTGATCCCGGCCAGCGTCACCGGCCCGTGGCCCTGCCGCAAGGCCAGATCGATCATTGCCGTCACCGCGAAGCGGCCCTTCGTCGTAAGGCGCATACACCCTCTTCTCGTAAGGAATAACTTTCGGAGAACCTCGCTCGCTGAATACTCGAACGATTTGCTCAAGTATAGCAAACTTGAGTAATCTTGTCAGGTATAGGCTTGCGCCGGGCCGCGACCGTCTGGGAAGTGCAAAATTGGCAGACCGCTATTATTTCATAGAAGAACTAACGCTGCTTCAGCTGGCAGTGCGGATAGTCGTTGCAGCGGGCACGCTGCTGGCGGCGTCGAGCAATTTCATCGGCCCGAACAGGGCCTGCATGTCCGGATTGCCGATGAAGCTGAGGTTGTACGGATGTTCGGACACGGCTTTGGAAAACCCTTCTGCTTCGGGCAACGCCTCCACCTGCGCAGCGATCTTGCCCCAAAGGACCAGCATCGGTGGCGTCAATCCGGTATCTTTTGCACGGTCCTTTAGCGCCGCCAGAACGGTACGCAAGAATGGTTGCCAGCCGCGCGCCTCCCGGATGGGCGGCACCTCCGGACGAAACACCAACGAAGCATTCAGCAAAAGAAATCCCTGGCCGTGCAGCTTGTCCTGCAACTGCGCCAGCGTGCCGATACTGCCGCAGGTGCCTGCCAGCGCACCGGCGCCGATATGCGCCAACGCGTCGCCGCTGGTGCGTGCGATGTCCAACCGACCTTGCGCCACCAGCAGCATCTTCATGAAATTGCGCAACGAGGTAGCGCGATTGACCTGTTTCGACAAACCACCGGCAGCCCATAGGGAACCGACGGCGCCATCCATGAAGCACACACCGGTCGCACTCGCGGCCCGTGGATACGGACCCTCACCGACCAGCACGTAACGCACGGCCTCGAGCGGTTGGCGAAAGGCAGCGAAGAGCCGGTCCTCGGTCGGCAGAAATGGTTCCGTCAGCAATCGTGGCAGATAACCAGGATCGGCATCGGCAACAGCTTGCAATCCGCGCGCCAGTATCGGCTGCCAGCTCGGATCGGCGGCCTGTACCAGCGCAGCGATCGGCGCCGGCACCGTTGCATTTGCCAACATGACGAGGGGCTCAGTTTTGCGCAAACGGCACCACGTTGTCGCTGCCGGAGGCGCCGAACAATTGCTCTTTCACGATGCGCAACTGATCGCGCACCTGCGCCGCTTTTTCGAATTCCAGGTTTTTTGCGTGATCGAGCATGAGTTTTTCCAGGCGCTTGATTTCCTTGCTGACCTGTTTCTCGCTCATCGACTCGTACTTCGCCGTCTCTTGCGCCGCCTGCAATTCCAGCCGTGCTTCCTGCGGACTATAGACACCGTCGATCAGATCCTTGATATCCTTGACGATGCCGGTCGGCGTGATGTTGTTGAGCAGGTTGAAGGCTACCTGCTTGGCGCGGCGGCGATCGGTTTCGTCGATGGCGCGGCGCATCGAATCGGTGATCTTGTCGCCGTACAGGATTGCCTTGCCGTTCAGATTCCGCGCAGCGCGGCCGATGGTCTGGATCAGGCTGCGCTCGGAGCGCAGGAAACCTTCCTTGTCAGCGTCGAGTATCGCCACCAGCGAGACTTCCGGCAAGTCCAGGCCCTCGCGCAACAGGTTGATGCCGACCAGGACATCGAAGGTGCCCAGGCGCAGATCGCGCAGGATCTCGACCCGCTCGACCGTATCGATATCGCTGTGCAGGTAGCGCACCTTGATGCCGTTATCGCCCAGGAATTCGGTCAACTGTTCCGACATCCGCTTGGTCAGCGTGGTCACCAGTACCCGCTCGTTCTTGGCGACCCGCTCGCTGATTTCGCCGATCAGGTCATCGACCTGGGTCGAAGCCGGCCGCACCTCGATGGCTGGATCGGTCAATCCGGTCGGACGCACCACCTGCTCGACCACCTGGCCGGCATGCTGGGTCTCGTAGTCGGCCGGGGTGGCCGAGACAAAGATCGTCTGGCGCATCTTGCCTTCGAATTCATCGAACCGAAGCGGTCGGTTGTCGAGCGCCGATGGCAGCCGGAAACCGTAATCGACTAGATTTGTCTTGCGCGCGCGGTCGCCGTTGTACATGCCGTTCAACTGGCCCAGCAGGACATGCGACTCATCCATGAACATCAGGGCATCGGCTGGCAGATAATCGACCAAGGTCGGCGGCGGCTCGCCCGGCTTGGCGCCACTCAAGTGGCGCGAATAGTTTTCGATTCCTTTGGTAAAGCCGATTTCCTGCATCATTTCCAGGTCGAAGCGGGTGCGCTGCTCCAGCCGCTGTTCTTCGATCAGCTTGTTTTCAGTGCGGAAAAATTCCAGCCGCTCGCGCAACTCATCCTTGATGGTTTCGATCGCGCGCAGGACGGTCGTGCGCGGCGTCACGTAGTGCGACCCTGGGTAGACCGTAAAGCGCGGAATCTTTTGACGAATCCGGCCTGTCAATGGATCGAACAACTGCAGGCTGTCGATTTCGTCGTCGAACATTTCGATGCGCACCGCCAGCTCGGCATGCTCGGCAGGAAAGATATCGATAGTGTCGCCGCGCACCCGGAACGTACCGCGTCCGAAATCGATTTCGTTGCGCGTGTATTGCATCTGGATCAATCGCGCGATCACGTCGCGCTGGCTGACCTTGTCGCGCGCGCGCAGGGTCAGGATCATCTGGTGGTATTCGTTCGGATTACCGATACCGTAAATAGCCGACACGGTGGCCACGATCACGACGTCCCGCCGTTCCATCAGCGACTTGGTGCAGGACAGGCGCATCTGCTCGATGTGCTCGTTGATCGAGGAATCCTTCTCGATGAACAAATCGCGCTGCGGCACGTACGCTTCCGGCTGGTAGTAATCGTAGTAACTGACGAAGTATTCGACCGCGTTCTGCGGAAAAAACTCGCGGAATTCACTGTACAACTGCGCCGCCAGCGTCTTGTTCGGCGCGAACACGATGGCGGGACGTCCCATGCGGGCAATCACGTTGGCCATCGTATAAGTCTTGCCGGAGCCGGTCACGCCCAGCAGCGTCTGGTAGGCCAGTCCGTCGTCGATCCCCTCCACCAGCTGCGCGATCGCTGTCGGCTGGTCGCCGGCAGGCTGGAACGGTTGGAACAGGCGGAACGGTGAATCGGGAAATGTGATGAGTTTTGACTCGTCGACAGTGGAGGAAACTTGGGACAAATCAGCCATGGGGAGTGGACCTTTGGTAATATAGTGTGTTGTGAATCAGCGCGGCAACTTATGTTGACCGGCGCTCCGGGAGGCTGCCTTGTAAGGCGCCACGCCCGGTGGCTCTTCAGATCGCCGCACGGTTCATTGCAAGACACGTTGCCGCGCACGCGCGGAGTGCCACCTTGCTATGTTGCAGAATTGCCTTTTCAACCCAGCTGCGCGATGCAGAAAATGCCTTCGCCGCAGCCAACTTTAAATATTATCACGATGAACGCACCGCTTCCTTCGTCCGTACTTTCCGCCATACCGCTGGCGCCGCGCGACCCGATTCTGGGCCTGACCGAAGCCTTCAACGCGGACCCAAACCCGCAAAAAATCAACCTCGGCGTGGGCGTCTATTACGGTGAAGATGGCAAGGTGCCGTTGCTCAAGTGCGTGCGCCAGGCAGAAGCGACGTTGATGGAAAAGGCCGCGCCCCGGACCTACCTGCCGATCGAAGGATTGGCTGCCTACGACAAGGCCGTGCAGGAGCTGGTATTTGGTGCCGACAGTGCAGTAATTCAAGAGAAACGTGCGATCACGGCGCAGGCGATCGGCGGTACCGGCGCATTGAAACTGGGCGCCGATTTCCTCAAGCGGTTCTCGCCCGATTCGCAGGTGTTCATCAGCGATCCGAGCTGGGAAAACCACCGCGCCCTGTTCGAGAGCGCAGGATTTACCGTCAACAACTACCCCTACTACGATGCGAGCACGCGCGGCGTGAATTTCCCCGGCATGATCGGCGCCCTGAATGCGATGAAGCCTGGCTCGATCGTCGTCCTGCATGCCTGCTGCCACAACCCGACCGGCGCCGATCTGACTGACGCGCAGTGGACCGAAGTGATCAGCGCCGTGACCCAACGCGGCCTGATTCCTTTCCTCGACATGGCTTACCAGGGATTTGGAGATGGAATCGAAGCCGACGGCCAGGTGGTGCGGCGCTTTACCGACGCCGGTGGTCCGCTGTTCGTCTCCAACTCGTTTTCCAAATCGTTTTCCCTGTACGGCGAACGCGTGGGAGCCTTGAGCATCGTCGCTGTCAGCGCCGACGAAGCCAGCCGTGCACTCTCGCAGTTGAAGCGTGTGGTGCGCACCAACTATTCCAATCCGCCGATGCACGGTGGCCAGGTGGTGGCAACGGCCTTGTCGACGCCGGCATTGCGACAACTGTGGGAAGAGGAACTCGCCGAAATGCGGGTGCGGATCAAGGAAATGCGCGAGCTGATGGTCAAGAAACTCAAGGAGAAAGCGCCTGCGCATGATTTCAGTTTCGTGACTGCCCAGCGCGGGATGTTTTCGTATTCTGGTCTGACCAAGGCGCAAGTCGAGCGTCTGCGCACGGAATTTGCCGTGTATGCCGTCGACACCGGCCGCATCTGCGTGGCGCCATTGAATCATGCGAACATCGATCGCGTGGTCGACGCGATTGCCGCGGTGCTATAAAAAATGCGGAGGCCGGGTTGCCAGCCACAGCACGAAATGACCGGTTAGCGCAGGCTCACTGACCGGTGCGTCAAAAGAACAGTTCCCATTCCTTCATCCACATCGGCAAGGCGCTGCCATCCATCGGTTTTGCGATGTAAAACCCTTGGGCATACGTGCATCCCAACTTGACCAGAAACTCCAGGTCGCTCCTGGTTTCCACGCCAACGGCGACTGAACGCCGTTCGAGCTGCCGACACAAGGCAAGACTGGAACTGAGCACCAGTTCCAGTGCATGATTGTTCGAGGCGCCGGTGACGAACGAGCGATCGATCTTCACTTCCGAAAATGGAATGCGCATCAACTGCTGCATGCTCGATCCGGCGGTACCGTAATCGTCGACTGAGATGCCGAATCCGTGCAGTCGCAACCGATTCAGATTTTCCAGAAAATGCGGACCGTCGGTGACCGCAGCGGCTTCCGTGATTTCGAAGATCAGCGATTCCGGCGCCAACGCATGCTCATGCATGTAGTCGATGATTTCTTCTGCCAGGCCGGATTGCGCCACCACGGACGGCGAAATATTGATCGACACGGTCAGCGTGAATCCCAGAGCTTTCCAGGTTCGACAGGCAGCGACTGATTTCTCGATGATGACCCAGGTCAGCTGTGTCATTGCCGCGTTCGCCTCGAGCAATGGAATGAAGGTGCCAGGTGCGAGCAGGCCTGCAACCGGATGCTGCCATCGGGCAAACGCCTCGACACCGATCACCTGCCGCGTCTTCAGATCGATTTTCGGCTGGAACAGGGGGAAAAATTCATCGTTGGCCAGACCATTCTGCAGATCGGCAAAACTGATTTTCGGCAGCGAGGTGTGGATCTTCGACTTGAGAATGTTTTGGCAAAACCGCTCGATCATCGGCAACAGCGATTCCGGCGCGACTGGTTTTTCGAGCGTTCCAAGCAGATCGATGCCGTAGGCCTTGGACATCGTTTCGACCGAAAAAAGCTGGGCCAGGTCGAGCCGGCTGACCACGATTACGGCACAGTTATCGTCGTTCCTGGCGATATGACGGATCAACTCCAATCCATCCATGCCAGGCAGATCGATTTCCATCAGCATGATGTCGATCGGCTGCAAAGCATCTTTCAGCACTGTCAGGGCCTCGTTGCCATTGGCAACTTCCAGCACATGCCGAGCACCCAGCGTTTCAAGCATCGCCGCCAGCCAGTGGCGATGAAAGTTCTCTTTATCCGCGATCAAAAATCTGAGATCGGCGATTTGTGTGCGTCTGTGATCCATCCGTATCCTGAAACCCGTCTCGCGGCAAGGTATCGCAGGAAAACTGCGCCCGTGCCTTTATCATTGGAAGGAAATTGTATTTTGGAAACTTTAACAGCATTCCAGTGCGAAAAGTCATGGATTTGTTTATTCGTTTGATGGTGACGGTCGTCTGGCAGTTTGCCGACCGCCGCATTCCGGAAGTCGCGTAACGGAATAAAAAAAGGCCGCCATTTGGCAGCCTTCAGATTCCTTTTGACTTGGGGCATTCAGCGCTGGCGGCCGCTTGACGGCGCCAGCGCTTGTCTAGAGCAGATTTTGCAATAGCATAGCTGTACTACGCACCGTTTCAATCCACGTTGCGGCGTTGCAGCTCGCTGGTGTGGCCCGCCACACCAGCGAGCTGCGCCTTGCCCTGCGGCCCGAACCGATACATATCCCGAATACGCTATGTCGAATTCTGCTCTAGGGGTCGGTCAGTGCGTGACCGGCATGCGAGCCGAGGTCTTGTCGAGTACTTTTTCCGGTTCCTGCGCTTCGTCGATGGTTTCGTTGTTGAGTTCCTGACGCAGTTTGACAGTGTCCAGATCACCGGTCCATTTGCCCACCACGATGGTCGCAACGCCGTTGCCGATCAGGTTGGTCAGCGCCCGTGCTTCGGACATGAAGCGATCGATTCCGAGAATCAGCGCCAAGCCAGCAACAGGAACACCACCGACTGCCGACAGGGTTGCCGCCAGCACGATGAAACCACTGCCGGTAATGCCGGCAGCACCTTTCGAAGTCAGCAACAATACCGCGAGCAGCGTCAATTGCTGGGTCAGGCTCATCGGTGTATTGGTCGCCTGGGCAATGAAGATGGCAGCCATGGTCAGGTAGATCGACGTGCCGTCCAGGTTGAACGAGTAACCGGTCGGAATCACCAGGCCAACCACCGATTTGCGAACGCCCAGATTTTCCATCTTGACCATCATGCGCGGCAGGACCGACTCGGAAGACGAGGTACCGAGAACGATGAACAATTCTTCCTTGATGTAGCGGA
Organism: Herminiimonas sp.; assembly: GCA_043753685.1. Lineage (GTDB taxonomy): Bacteria > Pseudomonadota > Gammaproteobacteria > Burkholderiales > Burkholderiaceae_D > JANXSS01. The sequence continues at coordinate 2,299 of JAYUWF010000230.1, read as the reverse complement.
TGAATTTCCAGATGCTGAAGCCATGCAATTTCGCAATCAAACCCAGCACGCCGAAAATAAAGATCAGGCAAGTCACATAGAACGTGCCCATCAATTGCGCCAGCGATGCAAGGGATGAGACGCCATATTTACCGATGGTGAATGCCATCGCGCCGAACGCACCGATCGGCGCTACTTTCATGATGATGCCAACGATCGAGAACAGGACATGCGAGATCTTTTCGATGAAATCGAACACCAGGGTGCCGCGGCCACCGAAACGATGCAGGGCAAAACCGAACATGACCGAGAACAGCAGCACCTGCAGGATCTCGCCCTTGGCAAATGCATCGACGACGCTGCTCGGAATGATGGCGAGCAGGAATTCGGTCGTTCCCTGGAGTTTGCCAGGTCCGGTGTAGGCCGCGATTTCCTTGGTGCTGAGCGTGCTAGGGTCGATGTTCATGCCGGTGCCCGGTTGCACCAGATTGACCATGATGATGCCGACGATGAGTGCCAGCGTACTGACCATTTCGAAATACAGCAACGCCAGTCCGCCTGTCTTGCCGACTTTTTTCATGTCTTCCATGCCGGCGATACCAATCACCACGGTACAGAAAATGATCGGTGCGATGATCATCTTGATGAGTTTGATGAAGGCATCACCAAGCGGCTTCATCGCCGCGCCTTTTTCAGGGAAAAAATGACCGAGAAGCACACCTAACAGAATTGCAAACAACACCTGCATGTACAGGGAATGATAGAACGGTTTCTTTGCCATCTCTGGTTCTCCTTGAAGACTTTGTTGGAATCTGTGATCGATGCAATCCCAGGATGTCTTTCGGACGACCTGCCCGGCACGAAGGGCTTGAGCGCGCGATCGACCCGCTGACACGTCGGGCGCAGGAGGCGACGACCTCGACTCGGCTGATCGAAGCGATCGGCAGGTTTTTCGTCAGCTATGAAACCTCGTGCGGTCCTGGACGGCATCGTGTCATTTTCGTATTGTCCCGCTCCAGCGATGCGGGCGCCAGTTGTGGACATCCGCAAAACCGCATTCCCTTGACGGCTCACAATCGCCGATTCATTCGGTCTCTGGTAACGATCGGTGCGCCGTCTCGGCCTGCAGGCAGTCTACTCGCAAGCAGGCGCCATTGACGTTCCATCAACCATGGAATCGTTCCAGGCTGGCGGGCCCGGAGGAGCGAGATTTCATTGCGCCCACGAAGCAGTGACTGTTTTGCCGCACTTGCGGTCACATCAAATGTCCCTGCGTAACCGAAAGTCAAGCCGGTCGCTATAATTGGGGGTGTCGTGCGAAGTCCGCGCGGCAGCCAGTTTCTTCATCGATCCCGCGCTTCCACAACGCACCTCAAGGTCAACTTGAAAGCCAGTCAGCCATCCCTATTCTTGGAACCTGTCCGCAGCGGCGATCTTGCCTATCGAGATAGGTTCTCAGTCTTGAAACCACTCTGGCAAATGCGTGAACGGCAGCTGGCGGCTGTCGGCGATACAGTGCTCCGGCCCGCTACCCCACCCACACCAGTGCGGGACCATACCAGCGAGCTCGCCTTGCCGGTGCACTCCATTGATTCGAGCAAGGCGCCATCACGATGCTGAACCCGCATGCAAACCAGGGGCTCGCTTCTCGCCAGCGCCGCTACGGTTCACACGAGGAACGCCGCCTCGACGCAGTTGTGGTCGAACGGTCCCGGCGCCAAGAAGAGGCGGAGCGTCTCGCCCGCGTCGGTTTGTCTGAAATCGTCATCAGCCTGGATGGCGAGCATGAAAGCCAGCATTGGTCGGCCGGCATTTATGCAATCCTGCGTCGCGACCGGTTGGCGCCGCCGTTGCAGCGCAATGCGTACGTATTGCAATACGTGCATCCGGATGATCAACAGCGCGTGTTTCGCTCGAGTTCGGACGCATTGGAACACGGCCGCACGGTTGTCATGGCCTATCGCATCGTGTGCGATGACGGCAGCGTCGTTCAGGTCACCGAGTGCCTGGCCGTTGTGAGTGCCAGCGCGACCGAGCGCTTGCTGTTCTCTGATCTGAAGGAAATCACGCCAGTCATGCCTGCTACCGTGCCGCAGTCTGGAGCGCCGGAGCCGCTCCAAGAGTCTTTGGCGGCAGCGGCGCACGCAGCGCAAGCAATGCCAGGCCTGGTGGCGACCTTCGACGCCCTGCGGGAACGGGAACAGCAGCGCCTGGCGCGCGAGATGCATGACGATTTCGGCCAGCTACTGGCGGCAATGAAACTCGATTTGTGCATGCTGACCGAAAAACTTGCGCGCGGCGACACATCCGGGCAGGCACA